>JAWXBH010000224.1:0-5191 GCA_034439935.1 bacterium | reverse complement strand
ATGCAGGCGGTCGGGAATGACAATGCGAGATAAATGTTTGGGTTTCGATTCAGAGATTCCCGAACTCGCCTGCACGAAGTGTGTTTCTGACTTTATAATTTTGTTATGCAGGCGGTCGGGAATGACAATGCGAGGGGACTCGCCTGAACTAAGTGTGTTTCTGACTTTATGATTTTGAAATGCAGGCGGTCGGGAATGACAAGGAGAGGGGACACTCGCCTGCACGATGACTGCTTCTGACTTTGTAATATTGAAAATGCAGGCGGTCGGGAATGACAATGCGAGGGGACTCGCCTGAACTAAGTGTGTTTCTGACTTTGTAATATTGAAAATGCAGGTGGTCGGGAATGACAAAGCTAGGGTTTTGCAGGCGGTCGGGAATGACAAGGCTGAGGGGTTGCGGGCTGTCCCGAATGACAATGTTGCTCGTTCATGTTTGTTCATGCTCGTTCAATACTAAACTACTTGAATAGGTTTCTTTATTAATATCAATTTCTTAATTTACAAAAATTAAAATTCTGGATAACAAATAAAAAGTAATGTCCCCCGGATTAATTTTTCAAGTTGTGCTCACACCAACTAAATCGACTAATAATTCTAAATGAGCATTAATACACCCTTTCAAAAAGTATTAGCAAAATTCCGTAAATATTCACATTCAGAAAGAGATAAAGGTCACAAGTTTGAAAGATTAATGCAGGCATTTCTTCAGACTGATCCTCGCTATGCTCCATTATTTTCTAATGTATGGTTATGGAATGACTTTCCGTCCAGAAAAGATTTTGGAGGCAAAGATATAGGTATTGATCTGGTTGCCAAAACTTATGACGGTGAATATTGGGCAATTCAATGTAAGTGTTATCAGGATACTGCTGTGATCGATAAACTTGAAGTTGATTCGTTTCTTTCAACATCCAGCAAAACATTTGTAAATGATAATTTGCAAACTACACGCTTTTCTCACAGACTCTGGATATCAACAACCAATAAATGGGGATCTAATGCAGAGGAAACAATTCGTAATCAGGATATACAAGTTTCCCGAATAAGTCTTTTTGAATTAGAAGAAGCTTCGGTGGATTGGGATAAATTAGAGAAAGGAATGTCCGGAGATGTTTCCAGAACAGCTAAGAAAAAACCTTTTGAGCATCAGAAGACTGCAATAAATGCAGCTAACGAATATTTCAAAAATGCTGATAGAGGGAAGTTGATAATGGCATGCGGAACTGGCAAAACTTTTACTTCACTTAAAATTGCAGAGAAAGAAACTAATGGTAAAGGATTAATTCTTTTTCTTGTGCCATCGATTGCTTTGCTTGGTCAAACGTTGAGAGAGTGGGCATCCGAAGCCGATGAAGATATTAATGCGATCTGTATTTGTTCCGATCCGGAAGTCAGTAAGAAAAAGAAACAGAACGAAGAATCAGACGGATATAGTGTTGTCGATCTTGCTCTTCCTGCATCAACAAACGTAAAAGATATAGTTACGCAATTCAATCATATCAAAGGTTTGAAGAAGTCCGGTATAACTGTTGTCTTTTCTACATATCAATCCATTGAAGTTATTTCAAAAGCCCAATCTGCTTTAATCAGGGAAAGTACTAACAAAGAAAAACCCTACGGAATATTTGACCTTATTATTTGTGATGAAGCTCATCGCACAACGGGTGTTACACTTTCAGATGAAGAAGAATCTTCTTTTGTAAAAGTTCATGATAATAATTTTCTTCGTGCAAAAAAGAGATTGTATATGACTGCAACTCCTCGTTTATACAATGAAGATTCAAAAGCTAAAGCAGCACAGGCAGCAGCAATACTGTGTTCTATGGATGATGTGAAGATTTATGGTGAAGAAATTTACAGGATAGGATTTGGCAAAGCCGTTGATGAAGGTCTTCTGTCCGATTATAAGGTCTTGATACTTACGATCAACGAAAGTGATATGCCTGCTTCAGTTCAAAAGATGGTTGCAGATAACGCAAATGAGATAAACTCCGATGATGCCTCAAAACTGATCGGATGCATAAATGCATTTTCAAAAAGGATACTCGGGGATGCCGGTATCATAAATGAAAATGATCCTGGACCAATGCGTCGTGCAGTTGCCTTTTGCCAGAGTATTAAAGTATCGAAGAAAATATCCACCGCGTTCATTGAAACCAAAGATGTCTTCTTTGAAAGTCTTTCAGCCGAAACCAGAGAGAAATATGTTTCCGTTTCCGCAGATCATGTTGACGGAACAATGTCTGCGCCTTTGCGCGATGAAAAACTTTCATGGCTGAAATCTTCAACAGAAGACTCAAATGAATGCCGGGTACTTACTAACGTGCGATGTTTAAGCGAAGGAGTAGATGTTCCATCACTCGATGCTGTGCTTTTTCTTTCTGCGAAGAACTCACAGGTCGATGTAGTTCAGTCTGTCGGACGGGTTATGCGTAAAGCTCCCGGTAAAAAATACGGATATATAATCATTCCCATTGTTGTGCCTGCCGATGTTGAAGCCGACAAAGCTCTGGATGATAATGAAAGATATAAAGTTGTATGGACAGTTTTGAATGCGCTACGTGCTCACGATGACAGGTTCAATGCCACAATAAATAAAATTGAACTTAACAAAAAGAAACCCACACAGATATTGGTCGGTACTCCTGATTTTAGTTCAGCAGACAGAACCGGGGATAGGAATGCAGAAGGGAAGTATGGTTCCGGAACTTCTGATCTTGGAAGACAAATGACCATTCAGTTTGAACACCTTCAGCGAATTGTCTTTGCAAGGATGGTTCAGAAAGTCGGAGATAAAAGATACTGGGAGCAATGGGCTTCAGACGTTGCAAAGATTGCAGAACGTCATATCGAACGCATCAATAAATTAATTCACGATGGCGGAAAACATCAGAAGACCTTTGAAAATTTTCTAAAGGGTTTACAGAAAAATATCAATCCTTCAATTGCTCAGGATCAGGCAGTGGAAATGCTGGCACAACATATAATTACAAAGCCCGTCTTTGAAGCATTGTTCGAAGGTTATTCATTTGTAAAAAATAATCCGATTTCCGTTTCGATGCAGAAGATGCTTGACCTGCTTGAGGGAAAATCACTTGAGAAAGATACTGAAACGCTTCAGAGGTTTTATGATTCGGTAAAAGCACGCGCAGGAGGAATTGATAACGCGGAAGGAAAGCAGAAGATAATTGTCGAGCTGTATGATAAGTTTTTCAAAACTGCTTTTCCCAAGATGGTTGAGAAACTTGGAATTGTTTATACTCCTGTAGAAGTAGTGGATTTTATTGTCAGATCCGTCGAAGATGTGCTTCAGAAAGAATTCGGCAGATCGATATCTGATGAGAATATTCACGTTCTCGATCCGTTCACCGGGACAGGTACATTCATTACACGTCTGCTTCAAAGCGGATTGATAAAGGATAATGATCTTAAAAGAAAATATGAAAAAGAACTTCACGCGAATGAGATCGTTCTGCTTGCCTACTATATCGCCGCGATAAATATTGAAAATGCTTTCCATGATCTTAATCCTGAATCAAAAGAGTATAAACCCTTTGACGGTATTTGCTTAACTGATACATTTCAGTTGGGCGAAACAGATGACAGTGAGAAGATGTTTTCCGAAATGTTCCCTCAGAATTCCGAAAGAGTAGAAGCACAAATGAAAGCGCCTTTGAGAGTGATAATTGGAAATCCTCCTTACTCGGTTGGGCAGAAGTCAGCAAATGATAATGCGCAGAATCAGAGTTATGCAAAACTTGATAATCGAATTGCAAAAACTTACGCCGCGGAAACGGATGCAACAAATAAAAATTCTTTATATGATTCTTACTACAAAGCTTTCCGATGGAGTGCAGATCGTCTTGATCCGAAACATGGCGGTGTTATAGCGTTTGTTTCAAACGGTTCATGGTTAGATGGAAATAGTTCGGAAGGTTTTCGAAAATGTTTGGAGAAAGAATTTTCATCAGTATATATTTTCAATCTTCGAGGCAATGCGCGCACACAAGGTGAATTAAGACGTAAGGAAGCGGGTAGTGTTTTTGGTGGCGGTTCAAGAACACCAATTGCAATTTCCTTTTTGATAAAAAAACCTAATCTAAAAAACAAACCTGCTAAAATATCTTATCACGATATTGGTGATTACCATTCACGTGAAGATAAACTAAGTAAAATTTCCAAATTTATTTCAATAGCTAACTTCGAAATGGCATGGCAAATACTGAAGCCAGATGAGCATGGGGATTGGCTAAATAAAAGAGATAGTGTATTTGAAAAATTTATTCAGCTTGCACCTGAAAACAAGTTTGATTTAATAAGTAAAACTTTCTTCACTATTAATTCTATGGGAGTTGGTTCAAGCAGAGATGCTTGGGTTTACAATTCCAGTAAGTCAGAAGTTATTTCTAATATGGAGAAAACGGTTTCTTTTTATAACACGCAAGTAAATGATTTCAAAAAGGAAAAAAAGAAAAACCCAAATGCAGTAGTTGCTAGTTTTATTAATAATGATACAAAAAATATTAGTTGGTCTAGTAGTTTAATACCAAATATTGAAAGAGGAAATATTGCTTTATTTGAACCAGATAAAATTCGAATTTCAGTTTATCGCCCATTTTTTAAGCAATATTTATATTTAGGTGATAAAATGATTCACCGACGAGGTCAAGTTCAAGAGATATTTCCGAATAATAATATTGAAAACAGAATAATCTGTGTGTCGGGTGTTGGAGTGACAAAAGATTTTTCTTCTTTAATCTCGAATGAAATACCTGACCTTGAAATAGTTGGTAAAAGCCAATGTTTTCCGCTTTATTACTACGAAGAACAAAAAACTCAAACCCAAACACTTTTCGACAATTCCAAAAAGAATCCAGAGAATGAATACATAAGGCGAGACGGTGTTTCCGATTTTATATTGGGATTGGCACGAAAAGCTTATGGAGAAAGAGTCAGCAAGGAAGATATTTTTTATTATGTATATGGGATATTGCACAGTCCTGATTACCGCACACGATTTGCGAATGATCTTAAGAAAATGCTTCCGCGAATTCCGTTGGTAGATGAACCAAAAGACTTCTGGTCATTCAGCAAAGCCGGACGTAAGCTTGCAGAATTGCACATTGGATATGAGAATGTAAAGCCGGCTGATGGTGTGAAAGTTATCGGAGCAGAAAGTAAATTTTTT
>JAWXBH010000223.1:0-2671 GCA_034439935.1 bacterium | reverse complement strand
AATTAACTCCGCTTTCTTTTCTTTTAAACAAAATTTTACCACAAAGACACAAGGACTCTAAGAAAAGATTTTTATAATTATAACTGAAATCTTTAAATGGCTCAGTTAAAGTTTTTGCTTTTCTTTGAGTCTTTGTAACTTCGTGGTTCTTCTTGCTCTATTCATTATGGAGCGAGCGAAACATCAGACCTCAACTAAGCCCGCCACGAGTTCTTTTTCAAAATGATAATGATTTCACTAATTGTTGATTAGTTTAAGACTATTTAAATGTAGATAAAAATGTTTTGGACAGCACTGTACAAACTTCTAAACGAAGATTTTTTAATATTTTTTATTAAAGAATTAATTTACTTTAAAAAAACAATATTTCTTATGTGGATTTTATTTGCAATACTCTCGGCTGTATTCGCTTCATTAAGCGCGCTGTTTTCAAAGATAGGTGTCAAAGATGTTAACACAAACTTAGCTATTGCAATACGGACTCTTGTGCTTATCGTAATGGCATGGGGAATTGTTTTTGCAAGAGGTGAACAAGCGGGTCTCGGTTCTATATCAAAAGGAAGCTTATGGTTTCTGCTGATCTCAGGTGCTGCCGCCGGAATGTCCTGGATATTCTATTTTAAGGCATTGCAGGACGGACCTTTGTCAATAGTTGCTCCCATTGATAAGCTAAGCATCGCATTGACAATTATACTTTCCGTGTTATTCCTGCATGAAGAGTTAACGATTAAAACACTGATAGGGGCAGTGATGATCATCAGCGGAATTGTAGTATTAATTATTTAAAAAAAAATTTTCTAATTATTCCGGAAAGAATATTCTTTGAATTGTCCAGTATGATGCAATGACCGCGATCATTACTGAACCGGGAATAACAATTCTGTCACGATACCAGACCTTTGATTTAAACCATAAACCGACAGCAAAATATGCAAGCAGCACAACCGTTATCTGACCAAGCTCCACACCGACATTAAAGCTGATCAGAGCATTCACAAACTGTCCGGGCGGGAGACCGAGTTCTTTGAGTACACCCGCAAATCCCAATCCGTGTATCATTCCGAACAAAAATATTATTGCTATCCTCCACGGCTTCAGATCTTTTGTAACGATGTTTTCTACTGCAATAAAAACTATCGACAATGCTATTACGGGCTCCACTATCGCCGGGGAAATGTTTATGACATTGAACATTGACAATGAAAGTGTAATAGAGTGAGCAATGGTGAATGCCGATATCTGCCAAAGCAATGGCTTGAGCTTAGGGCTCAGCAAAAATAATCCCAGCACAAATAATATATGATCAAGTCCGAATGGAAGTATGTGTGTAAATCCAAGCTGGAGGTATACCCATCCTATATCGACCGTTGATAGCTTAGCAAGATCATGTATGGGATGGGCGTAAATCATACTTGTAAAGAAGAACGTAAGGCATGTAATTAGGAATGGGTACTTGGATTTTTTCATTTGCTATTTATCTGATTAATTAACGAAGAAAAAAATGAACCGGATTTTATTTTTCAATATAAATTTACTCCGGCAGTAAGTTGAACCTTTCCTTTATAAAATATCCCTTCTCATTATGACCAATCTTAGCGCATTCATTGTACGGATCATGCTCAAAAAAAACTGTCCAGTCATTATCCGAAATTTCCTTCAGATATTTTTTCTTTTCATCAAGTGTTGTCAGCGGAAATAGGTCGTAACCCATTATATAAGGAACCGGGACGTGACCTGCGGTCGGGATCAGATCAGCAAGATAAAGCAAAGTCTTTTCACTATCAGCTAATTTTACAAGCTGCATATTGCTGGTATGTCCGTTAACCGGAAGAAGTGTTATCGTCTCATCGAATTTAAATTCACCGTCGGTGAAACTGATCACTTTGTTTTCCATAAGCGGTTTATAGTTTTCCGGAAAGAAGCTGGCTCTGTCCCTGTCAGAAGGATTTAATGCCCAGTCAAATTGTTTTCTCTGAACATGGTACACGGCATTTGAAAATGACGGACGCAAATTTCTGTCTTCATCATAAAATGTATTCCCCCCCGCGTGATCAAAATGCAGATGAGTAAGAATTACATCGGTTATGTCTTCACGTTTTAAATTTAACTTCGCAAGACTTTTTTCAAGTGTGTATTCCGAATAGTCAACGTCATAAATTTTATTAAGCTTTTCTGAAAGCTTGTATCCAATACCTGTATCTATGAGGATCTTCTTCTTGCTGCTTTCAAGCAACAATGCTCTCGTGCACATATCGATCCTGTTATCGGCATCAGAAGGATTTGTTTTCTGCCAGAGGTTTTTTGGAACCACTCCAAACATTGCTCCCCCGTCAAGCCTGAACAACCCGGTCTGAACAGGACTTAATTTGTAATCTCCTATTTTCATTTCTAAATTTAATTTTCCCGTAAATTAATTATTATTGTAAATATATTATATTTTGAAAGTTAAAAGCTGAAAGTTGAAAGTTAAAAATTGAAAAGTTAGTTGAAAGATGAAAGTCTATGGTTAATAGTTTATAACTTTACAAACCTTACAAACCTTACAAACTTTACAAACTTTAACTTTTAACTTTCAACTTTTAACTTTTAACTTTTAACTTTTAACTTTTAACTTTTAACTTTTAACTTTTAACTTTTAACTTTTAACTTTCAACTTTCAACTTTTAACTTT
>JAWXBH010000222.1:0-15404 GCA_034439935.1 bacterium | reverse complement strand
TTTGAAAAACTCCCGCATAAAAGCATTGCGGGACAGGCGCCAGAAAGCTTTGCAAAGAAAAGTTTCCCGCTGGTGATAAATTGCCGGAAATTCAGATCATTGGCGGCAGGAATTACAACACGAAACGATTGCCCTGAATTTCTTATAGGCAATTTCTCACAGTTTGGACTGCAATGGTTTCTAAAGCTTCTACTCTCATTTAACAGTTTATTACTATTCAACCATACAAAGCTTTATAATTATTTCATATTAATGATAGGATAATATCACTTATAATTTTTATATTTGTTGTAATGAAAAATAAATTAGAAGATCTAATACATAAGAGAATTTCCCGGAGAAAGCTTATCAGCGGCGGAGGGAAAGCAATGGCTTTCTTCACTATAGGTTCGGTTTTACCTGATCAGTTTTTTGAATTAAATTTGTTCAGTAAGCAAAAGCCCGAACTTCAAAGCAATCTTTTTTTCAAACCCATAGAGCCTTCATCCGAAGACCGGTTTATTTTACCCGATGGATTTGATTACAAAATAATTAGAATGTGGGGTGATAAAATAAATGAGACTGACGATTACGGATTCAATAACGATTTTGTCTCTTACATACCGATCGATTTTCTCACAGGTGGAAAAAATTCAGAGGACGGATTGCTGGTGGTTAATCATGAATTTCCTTCACCCTTATATATAAATAATTATACAGATGATGATTTTAGAAAAGGAAGAATTAAAACCATCAGCGAAGTTGAGGCGGAAAAAAGAAGTGTGGGAATTTCGGTTTTCAGAGTACAGAAGAAAAACGGAGAATGGGAATTTACAGACGATAAAAATTTCAACAGAAGACTTGATGCAAATACTGAATTCAGGATCTGCGGAAAGGCAGCAGGTTCGGAACAATTAAAATTTTCGGAGTTTGCAAAAGGTACGTTAGCCAACTGCAGCGGCGGTGTTACCCCTTGGGGAACAATGCTAAGCGGAGAAGAAAATTTTCAGGACCATTATGCAAATGAAAATGTATGGGAATACAGATGGAATGATACTGACAGGGATTTTATAGTCGAACATTACGGATGGGTTGTTGAAGTGGATCCGTTTGATAAAGATTCAGTTCCGAAGAAACATACTTCCCTTGGAAGATTCAGGCATGAGAATGTTGCAATAAGCATTTCCGGTAATAAAAAGGTCGTTGCATATATGGGTGATGATAAAGTTAACGAGTGCGTATATAAATTTGTCAGCACCGGGAGCTACGATGAAAACAGCCGTGAGAGTAATATGGATCTTCTTGATGACGGTGATCTTTATGTGGCAGACTTCAAAAATAATAAATGGCAGCTTCTTGATTATGAGAAGAGGGCGGAATTAAAAACAGATTTCACTTCGCAGGCAGATGTTCTGATTAATTGCATGAGATCATCAAAGCTTGTCGGAGGAACAGAGTGCAACCGTCCTGAAGATATTGAGATCAGTCCGACAGACGGATCTGTTTTCATTGCCTTCACCAATAATTCCAAGAAACAAGATTACTTCGGAAGTATTGTGAGATTGATCGAAAAGAATAATGATCCGGAAAGTGTGGATTTCGAATGGGAAGTTTTTGCAACAGGCGGAGTTGAATCAGGATTTTCGTGTCCTGATAATCTTACATTTGACAGTAACGGAAATCTTTGGGTGCTTTCTGATATATCTTCAAGCCTGCTTAACAAAGAACCGCATTCCTCTTTTAAAAATAATGCGCTATTCATGATCCCTACTTCGGGAAAAAATAAAGGTAAAGCATTCCGATTTGCCTCAGCTCCTAATGACAGCGAGATGTGCGGAGGTAATTTTACACCTGATGAAAAAACACTTTTCATTTCAGTTCAGCATCCGGGAGAAAACTCTTTAACCCTTGAAAACCCTACAAGCCGCTGGCCAAACTTCGGTAATGATATTCCCCGTCCTGCAGTAATTGCTATCACCGGTTTTCCCGGGAAATCCTAATATTCCTCTGAGGTGTCAAAAATACAAACTTGAATAATTTTCATTAATAAAGCAGATTGCATAAAAATTTTTTTGACTACAGAAGATCTTTCCAAAGGCATTCAAAAGCCTGATCCTTATGCTGCGCTGCGATTCTGGGAATTCAGAAATTTTACGGGTGCAAGGTTATGCATCACGATCGCAGCACAAATACAGGCAGTCATTGTCGGCTGGCAGATCTATGAAATCACTAAAGATCCTTTATCACTGGGCCTCATCGGGCTCGCTGAGGCAATACCTTCCATAAGCGTTTTACTTTTCGCAGGACACATTACCGATACCAATGACAGGAAAAAAATCGTTATGTTGTCAGTTTTCCTGATGACCTTTTGTTCCTTATTACTTCTGCTAATATCCACCGACACCATAAATTTTTTTACGATCAACAAAGTCACTGCAATGTATTGTGCAATATTTTTGAGCGGAATAGGAAGAGGATTTTCAGCTCCCTCATTCTTTGCATTTGTTTCACAGCTCGTTCCTAAAGATGTATTGCCAAACGCAATCACCTGGAACACATCAACGTGGCAGATCGGCGCCGTTACAGGTCCGGCAATAGGAGGATTGCTTTATGGATTTATCGGACCAACCAACACATACATTACCATTGTTGTCTTCTGGATCGTATCAATATTTTTAATTTCACCCATTACCAAAAAGCCAATCCCTCAGATAATTGATGTGGTAAGTTTAAAACAAAAGTTAACAGCCGGGTTAAAATTTGTCTTTGAAAGAAAAATAATTCTTGGTGCAATATCGCTTGACCTGTTTGCAGTTCTTTTTGGAGGAGCAGTCGCACTTCTTCCTATATTCGCAGGAGAGATCTTGTTCGTCGGTCCACAGGGTCTTGGCGCATTGAGAGCTGCTCCTGCTATCGGAGCCGTAATAATGGCGCTTTACATGACGCGGCATCCCTTCACAAAGAAAGCCGGTAGAAATTTACTTATGAGTGTTTTAGGTTTTGGAATATGCATTATTGCGTTTGGTTTGTCGAAGAATTTTTTTCTATCACTGATAATTCTGGGTTTCAGCGGCGCATTTGATAGTGTAAGTGTGGTAATCAGAGCAACAATAATTCAACTGATGACACCTGATAACATGAAAGGAAGAGTATCTGCCGTCAACAGCATCTTCATCGGTTCTTCAAATGAAATCGGCGCGTTCGAATCGGGTGTAGCTGCAAAGCTTCTTGGCACTGTCCCCGCCGTCCTTTTCGGAGGAGTGATGACATTGATTGTTGTAAGCGTTGTTACAGTTGCATCACCGCTAATGAGGAAGCTGAAATTATAGGACTAATTTAATTTTTTGATTTTTAATTAATTAATCAAAATAATATTTTAAGTAAAATTTTTTTTATGGATTTTGGAAAAGTAGATGATCCTGATGATGTGGACTTTACTCTCACTGATGATCATCCTGATACCGAAAAGCTATTAAAAAGCATCAGGAAAAAGAAAACGCCGGAGGTCTATGTCGGTCTTGCGAAGTGGGGAATTCCCGAATGGGTGGGAATGCTTTATCCTCCGAAGACCAAGGCAAAAGATTTCAGAACAAGCTATCTGAAGCAGTTCAATTGCATCGAACTAAATCCTACTCATTACAGAATTCAGAGCGAGGCATCAATAAAGGAATGGAAGAATGGTGAAGAAAAGAATTTTAAATTCTGTCCTAAATTTTATCAGGGGATCAGTCATTTCGGAAGATTAAAAAACTGTGAAAGGTTAACTGAAGAGTTTTATAAATCTATTAAGAATTTCGAAAAGAACCTCGGTGTATGCTTTCTCCAGATGCCTCCAAATTTTCCTCCGAAAAACTTTACTGTCCTTGAAGACTATTTAGCAACTCTCCCAAAAAAGCCGGAAGTCACATTAGAGCTTCGACATCCCGAATGGTACCGGAATGCTGATGTTGCAAATGAAACATATAAGATGTTATTAAAAAACAAAATTGGTTTTGTAATTACCTATACAGCAGTAAGGAGAGATCTTCTTCACATGAGGTTGAGCACTCCGACAGCTTTTATTCGTTTTGTCGGTAACAGTCTTCATCCGACTGATTATGCAAGGATCGATGTATGGGCTAAGAGGATCAGTAAGTGGCTGAAGGGCGGGATTGGAAAGGTCTATTTTTTAATGCACATGCACGATGAAAGATTTTCACCGGTGCTTGCCGATTATACAATTAAGCATATCAACAAAGTTGGCAAACTGGATTTGCCGACTCCTGTACTTTATAACGACTATAAGAAAAAACTTTTATAAATGAAGGTTACTTTTCAAATAAACAATAAAAATTATACGGCTGATCTGTCCAATGCTTTTGATATCTCTATCCCTTTAATTTTCAAAGGTCCGCAGCCTAACACTTACGACGTTGAAACAGCAACTGCCAGGACTTATGAAGCCGGTGAATTTATTGGTGATACCAGACGGGGTGGCGGATGTAACTTTGAAGAATACCGGCTCATTCCCCATTGTAACGGAACGCACACTGAATGCGTAGGACATATATCGCTGGAAAGAATATCTGTAAGCAATACTCTTAAGAGCTCATTCATCCTATCAACTCTTCTGACTGTAACTCCGGAAGCAGCCGCAAATACTGAAGATGTTTATATCCCGGCTAAGAATACCGAAGATCTTATCATTACAAAAAAATGTTTAAAAGATAAAATCGATACGACAGATAAAAATTTTCACAACGCGCTAATAATAAGAACACTTCCAAATGATGATACAAAAAGATCAAGAAGGTATATGGAAAATTTTCCTCCGTTCTTTTCAGTAGATGCGATGAAATATATTGCCGAACTTGGAACGGAACATCTTCTGATAGATATCCCTTCAGTTGACAGGACATTTGACGAAGGTAAGCTTACAGCTCACCATATCTTTTGGAATGTGAGAGAAGGATCACATGATGTTGATAAGCATATTCATTCAATGAAGACAATAACTGAGATGATCTATGCGGCGGATGAGATCACTGATGGCTGCTATATTGCAAATATACAAATACCAAATTTTGATTCGGATGCCGCGCCAAGCAGAGTTTTAATTTATAAAATTGAAGCACACTTATAAAAAAATAAATCATAATTTACCAAACTTAAATTCCTCCGTTTGAAATTCAATACTGACCTGTCTTTTGCAAAAAAATGTGATAATGCTGATCCGCTGAAAAGCTATCGGGACAGATTTTTAATTCCCAAAAATAAGGATGGGTCTGACGTAATTTACTTTGCCGGAAATTCGCTTGGACTTCAGCCGAATACAGTACGGGATAATATTGAGCAGGAGCTCTCGGATTGGGAAAAATTTGCAGTTGAAGGACACCGGCTTGCAAAGAACCCTTGGCTTCCATATCATGAATTTCTGACAGAAGGAACAGCTAAGCTTGTTGGCGCTAAGAGCGAAGAAGTTGTTAACATGAATTCACTGACAACGAATCTTCATTTATTATTTGTATCATTTTACCGCCCGACAAAAACCCGTTATAAAATTTTAATCGAATCTAATTCTTTTCCATCTGATCATTATGCTATTCAGTCACAAATAAAGTTTCACGGCTATAAAGTGCAGGATGCATTGATCGAAATGAAGCCGCGTGCAGGAGAGGATAAAATAAGAACAGAGGACATTGAAGAGCTGATCAGCTTACAGGGTGATTCGATAGCTTTGATTTGGTTTGCGGGAGTTAATTATTATTCCGGGCAGGCATTTGAATTTAAAAAAATTACTGAGGCAGGTCATAAAAAAAACATCTGTGTCGGCTTTGATCTTGCACATGCAACGGGAAATCTTGAATTGAATCTGCACGACTGGGGGGTAGACTTCGCGGTGTGGTGTAACTATAAATACATGAATGGCGGTCCGGGAGCGATCGGAGGAGCGTTCGTTCATGAAAAACATTTAAATGATAATTCACTTCCTAAATTTCTGGGCTGGTGGGGTCATGACAAGGAAACCAGATTTCTTATGGATCATAAATATATTCCTATCCCAACGGTCGAAAGCTGGCAGTTAAGCAATCCACCTATCTTTCAGCTTGCAGCTTTGAAAGCATCTCTTGATATCTTTGATTCTGCCGGCATGAAAGCATTGAGAGAAAAGTCTGAGAAGATGACCGCTTACATGGAGTTTCTGCTACAAGAGAAAGTGCAAAGAGAAATTGAAATTATCACACCAACGGAAAAAAATGAAAGAGGATGTCAGCTTTCACTTCGAGTTAGAAAAGACGGAAAAAAATTATATAAAGATCTGATAAGCAAAGGTGTGATATGTGACTGGCGTGAGCCGGATGTAATAAGAGTTGCGCCGGTTCCGCTTTACAATACATTTGAGGACATATGGCGGTCGGTTGAAATATTAAATTTGTGACAATTAAATTTATCTTATGAATAAAATTACAATAATCGGTGCAGGACTGGCGGGTTCGCTGCTTTCAGTTTATCTCGCAAAGAAAGGTTTTGGGGTGAATGTTTACGAACGCAGAGCTGATATGAGAAAAGAAAATTCAGGCGGTGGAAAATCCATTAACCTCGCGTTGTCGACAAGAGGGATTCACGCATTGAAAGAAGTCGGGATGTTTGATGAAATAAATAAGATCGCGATACCGATGTATGGCAGAATGATACACAATCTGAACGGAGAAACGAATTTTCAAAGATATGGTAAAGATGATTCGGAATACATCAATGCTGTCTCGAGAGCCGAACTGAATAAATCATTGATGGATCTCGCAGAAAAAAACAGCAACGTGAAATTTCACTTCAATGAAAGGTGTAACGGAGTTGATTTCAAAAATGCAGAAGTAACTTTTCATAATGAAATTACGGATCAGATAACGAAGGTGAAAGCTAACGCAGTCATTGCATCGGACGGTGCAACATCCGCTGTACGTATGGAGATGCTGAAAATTCCAAGGTTCGATTTTTCGCAGAGTTATGAAAATTACGGTTATAAAGAACTTATCATTCCCGCCGGAAAAAACGGAAGCTATCAGATGGAAAAGAACTCATTGCATATATGGCCCAGAGGATTGTTCATGCTTATTGCGCTTCCTAATCTTGACGGAAGCTTTACCTGTACTTTGTTTATGGCTTATGATAAAAATTTTGGGGGTGAAAAAAGCTTTGAATATATTGATTCAAATGATAAGCTGAATGATTTTTTCAAAACAAATTTCCCTGATGCATTCGCCATGATGCCTGAGCTTACTGAAAATTATTTTCAAAATCCTACTGGAAGCCTGATCACAATAAAATGTTTTCCGTGGGTTGCGGAAGATAAAGTAGCGCTGCTGGGAGATGCCGCGCACGCTATTGTTCCTTTCTTCGGACAGGGCATGAATGCAGCTTTCGAGGATTGTACTTATCTGAATGAATGTATTGAGAAATATGGAGAGGATTGGGAAAAGGTTTTTCGTGAATATCAGCAATTGCGAAAAGAGAATGCCGATGCGATCGCTGATTTGGCGCAGGAAAATTTTATTGAAATGAGAGACCTTGTAGCTGATGAAAGATTTCTGTTTAAGAAAAAAATAGAATCTGAATTATTCAAAAAGTATCCGGACAGGTTCATACCAAAATATTCAATGGTTACTTTTTACAGAATACCTTATTCGGTTGCATTGAGCAGAGGGAAAGTGCAGGAAGAAATTCTGAATGAACTTAGCAAATCAAAAACTACATTGGAGGAAATAGATCACGAAAAAGCCCGCAGTCTGATAATGGAAAAATTAGACAAGCTTAGTGTTTGAAATTTTTATTCTAATGTCATTTTATAAGAGAACTAATTGAAGTAAATTACAGAAAGATAATATAAAGTATGTTTGAAAAATTTGTTCTCGAGAAAATCACAAAAGAGAATGAGATAATAGGTAAGATCGTTGATGCCGCATCGATGGAAGGGATGATCACAAAGACAGAGATTGTGAACAGCAGATTATCCGATTTTACAAAAAATTATTTGTTTAATGAAGCCAGTGATAAAATTAATCAGGATGAGTTTGATACAAAAATTGAAAAATCAAACAAGCTCTATTTTAACTATACAATACGTCCGAAATGGACAATGCTCACTTTCTTATTCAACAATTTCGAATCACGTCCGCCAAATGAGATCATCAGAAAGCTAGACCTGTTTCCCTTCTATACATTTTATATTGATTCAATTAAAAATTTTATATCTGACAACTCACCGATCTTCTGTACCAAAGGAGAAATTACCTCAATAATTGACAGAACCAACAAAGCTATTGAGAGCCGGCTTTCGGAAGATATTAACCATCCCAAGATCAAAAATTTTTTCCTTCAGGTGTTTAAGCTGAAGTATGAATCCGAGGATAAGATAAATCTTGAGTCAACAATTCCTTATTCATTCGTAAAAATTTTTCTTGAAGACAAATCACTTGAGAATATTGAAAAGAAATTTCATTCCGTAAAAGGAATTAACGATGAGTATGAAATTAACCTCAAAGATATCATTAAAGTAATGACAGATAAGTATGCAGCGAAAGAACCTGAAGATGTGAAGATCATAACGCCTGAAGTGAAAGCGGAAGTGATCATTAAAGCACAGGCTGAATTACCGGGTTCAAAGACCCCTGAGAAACCCATTGCTAATGAAAGTAAGAATATCAAAAAACCCGGAGTTCCGAAGATTACTGAGAAGAAGGAAATTTATTCAAGCGATCTGATCAAAGCAGACGAGAGGAAGAAGTCACAAGATACAGAAGTAAAAAACGTAATTGATCAGGTAAATTTGAAATATAATGTAAAAGATCTTTTCAATGATAAGCTTCTTGAAAAAATTTCCGTTAAGGTTTACAATTCGGATCTGATTTACAGAGACAAATCTTTTGGCAAGTTAAGTAATTATAAAACATGGTTCGAAGCTTCAAACCATCTTAAAGAAATTTTTAAAATTAACAGTGTTGAAATTTACAATAAAGACGTCATCAGCTTTGTTGATATTTTAAACGACTATTACCGAAACAAGGAGTAAAATTTGTTTTTAGACTATGCAAAGATCTACATTAAATCCGGTGCAGGCGGAAACGGCTGCATAAGCTTCCGAAGAGAGAAGTATGTTCCTAAAGGCGGTCCAAACGGTGGTGACGGAGGAAAGGGTGGAGATATTATTGTCAGAGCAACTTCACAGCTTTCAACTTTAATTGACCTGCGTTACAAGGCTCACTACAAAGGTGAAAAAGGAAGGAACGGACAGGGTGGGCTTAAAACGGGGAAGAACGGATCCAATGATCTTATTCTTGTACCACGCGGAAGCATTATAAAAAAATTTGAGACCGGAGAGATCATGGCTGAGCTTTTAACTGATGGTCAGGAAGTAGTTTTGTTAAAAGGAGGCAGAGGGGGAAAAGGAAATAACCATTTTAAGACCTCTACAAATCAGGCGCCAAGAACTGCACAACCGGGTGAACCCAGTCTTGAGGAAACCATTTTCATTGAATTAAAACTAATAGCTGATGTAGGACTTGTAGGATTTCCGAATGCCGGCAAATCAACATTGATCTCAAAAATCTCTTCAGCCAAACCAAAGATCGCCGACTACCCTTTTACAACTTTGACTCCAAATCTGGGAATAGTAAGATACAAGGAATATGAATCGTTTGTTGTTGCAGATATCCCGGGGATAATCGAAGGCGCATCGAGCGGTAAAGGTCTCGGGCTGCAATTTCTGAGACACATTGAAAGAACAAGATTGCTTTTGTTCCTTATCGATTCTACAAAACTTATCGGCTTAAAATTAAAAAAGGATCTTCTAAAGGACTATGAAGTTCTTCTCAAAGAGCTTAAAAATTATGAAGCAGACCTTTCAGACAAACCCCGAATAATATGTTTTACAAAAGTGGATGCCATAGATGAAGATCTGAGGAAAAAGATTCAGAAGATGAAAATGAAGGAGGAGAAAGTATTGATCTCTTCAGTGACAGGTGAAAATCTTGATGAGCTTAAAGATATCGTCTGGAAAAATTTACAAATTCTAAAAGAACAAGACTTAGAGTCTTAGCAAATCTTTTTTAGCTTTTCATTTAACCATTATAAAATTCTTCAGTAAATGAAAAAACCGGTAGTATTAATTTCCAATGATGATGGAATTGAGTCAGAGGGTATAAAGACTCTTTGGCGGGAGATAAGGAAATTCGCGGAAGTATATGTGGTAGCGCCTCATACGCAGCAAAGCGCGGTTGGACACTCGATAACAGTTTCAAATCCGATTCGTGCCAGGAAGAATCTTATCGATAAGGATTTTTACGGTTATGCTGTGGAAGGTTCTCCAGCAGATTCAGTAAAACTTGCAGTAAGAAATCTGCTCAAAGGAAAAAAGATAGATTTGCTTTTATCAGGGATCAACCACGGAGCAAATACAGCAATAAATATAATTTATTCCGGAACAGTTTCAGCGGCGACAGAAGGAACAATTCTCGGTATACCCTCTGTCGCATTATCATTGACAAGCTTTACTAACAATGATTTTTCTTTTGCTGCAAAATTCGCCGGCAAGATAGCAAAACTTGTTTTGAAAAATGGACTGCCTCACGGAACACTTCTAAATGTTAACATTCCTGCTGTCGAAGAAAAAAAGATCAGAGGAGTTCTCATCACAAGACAGGGCAAGTCAGTATGGGACGATCATTATGAAACACGGATGGATCCAAACAGGCGTGAATATTTTTGGCTGACCGGAAGAATGGCAGTGAATGATAAAGGTCTGGAGTATGACGAGATAGCAGTAAGGGAAAATTATGTTTCGGTGACGCCGATACAATATGATCTTACGGATTATGGTTTACTTGATGAGCTGAAAACCTGGAAGATAAAAAAGTAAAGCCCGAAAATTATTGCTGATCTTCGGGCTTTAGATAAAATTGAATTTTAAAGCTGCTTCTTAATCCACTCAGTAGTAACAGACTTTGGTCTGATCAAAGCACCACCCATTGCACGCGCGAGAACTATCTGCGCTGAGAATCCGAGTATCCTTGAAACACCAAAGAACACAGTATAGAAGTTGTATTCCTTTATTCCATAATGATACAGCAGTGAACCGCTGATAGCGTCAACATTAGGCCATGGATCTTTTGCCTTTCCTTGCGCGGTAAGCAGATCAGGTACTATTTCAAAAAGCTGTTTTACAATTTTAAAGAATTCATCGTCCGGAATTGTGCTCGTTCCAAAATTAAAAAATGCAGTAAATCTCGGATCGGTAATTCTTAATACAGCGTGACCGTAACCAATTACAAGCCCGCCTTTATTCAGTAATTCCTGGCAGTAATTTTTAACTTCTTCGTTTGTCGGCGAATGACCGATATCCTCTCTCATCTTTAAAATAAATCTGAGACATTCCTGATTTGCAAGACCATGAAGCGGACCGGCAAGACCATTCAATGCGCCGCTGAAAGCGTAGTATGCATCCGAAAGAGAAGATGAAATAACAAGGTTTGTGAATGCGCTTACATTACCGCCTTCGTGATCACTGTGAAGCACCATGTAGAGTCGCATCAGCTTTGCAAAAGTACCGTCATCATCTTTGACGCCGATCATTTTTCCAAAGTTTGCAGCCCAGTCAAGATCTTTATCAGCAGGGATCATCTCACCCTTGTTGAATTCTTTCCTGTAAATAAAAGCAGCGATCTGAGGAACGCGCGCGATGATGTTAAGGCAGTCTTCGAGCATCGGCTCCCACATTTTGTCTTTGCTGATACCTTTGTCATAAGATTTTCTGAACTCCGATTCCTTTTCCATGCAAAGAATCGCAGAGCTGAAAAGTACCATTGGGTGTGTGCCTTTAGGCATGGCATTCAGTACATCCCAAACATAAGACGGAACTTCACTTCTTGAATGAAGATCGTCCTGCAGATCTTTAAGAGCTTTCGCGTCTGGAAGTTCGCCAGTTAAAAGCAGGTAAAAAATTTCTTCAGGGAGCTTTTCGGTTAGTTCAAGGATCGGGATCCCTCTGATTATGAGCCCCGTATCCAGTCCGACTGAAGATGTATCGCAGATAAGTCCTTTGATCCCTCTCATTCCGCCGTAAAGCTGGTCAATTACAACCTGGTCAATATTCTTATTGCCATTATTTTTTATAATTGATTTTGCCTCATCTCTTAATTCCGGAATCTGAGAGGAGAGTTTTTCTTTAAGTGTTTTCGACATGTATTATTAAATTTTGAAATCAACAGTCAATATAATTCATTTCATTTTAAGTAAAAAGTTATCTTTCGGTATAGTAAAGGAAAATTTATTATTTCAATTAATCACCGCTAACTAAATTGAAAAATGATATTTTCCAAACTAATTTACCATTAAATTAACTGAGTAATTTCTTTCAATCAAAACAATCTTATGAAAACATTAAAACTTTTTATTGTTGCTTCATTTTTATTTGTTTTTGGAAAAGCTTATTCACAGGATCTTCCCAAAGCTGTTCTGACCGTATGCGAAAATACCGATGACAACGTTAATCCCGTAAATCCTAAGACCACTGTCAAAGTCGGAGAAAAAATAGTTTACCAGATATCATTTGATAAGCCGTACAAGCTGAAAGATGAAACCGAGCCCCAGCAGTTCTTCATTGCGTGGGAAGTTTATAGGATGGATGATGAAGGAAAAGATGTTGAGCATATATCAGAGCTGAGCATGACTACCGGATCCTTGTTCAGAAGATATGGCATAGAAGAATTTCAGACCTTCCCAAAGCCGGGTAAATACAGAGTGTATGCGCTGCCATGGGATATGAGAGATATAAATGTTAAAAGCGGAAATTATAAAAACTATTTCGGAGCCGCTGAAATAGAAGTGACAGAATGAATAATATAAACCATATCAATGTAAGTCCCGACATCAGACTTGAATTGCTGAATGAAGATCATGCTGAAAAGCTGTTCATGCTTACAGATGACAACAGGGAATATTTAAAAGAGTGGCTGCCCTGGCTTGACGGGACACGTGCTCACGAGGATACGCTTGAGTTTATATTAAGTGTTAGGGAATGCAACCAGTTCATTATCAGATATAAAAATCATTTTGCCGGTATAGCAGGCACTCAGGAAATTAACATATTAAATAAAAGTGCAGAGATCGGTTACTGGCTGGCGGAAAAATTTACAGGTAAGGGAATAATGACCTCAGCTTGTGAAGCAATAATTGATCATTGTTTTACTGCATTAGAAATAAATCGTATCGCTATAAAATGTGCAACCGGTAATTATAAAAGCCAGAGAATTCCTGAAAGATTACAATTTACAAAAGAAGGTATATTAAGACAGGACGGATTTCTAAATGGTGTATTCGTTGACCACATTATTTATTCCATGCTTAAAGATGAATGGAGAAAAAATTAAATTGACTGAAAGCTACGCACTCTAAAGCGTACGTTTATAAAAAAATATTATGAAGACAATTACTGCAACTAAAGCAAAGAATGAGATATCTAAACTGATTGATGAAACTGCCGAAGAGGGAAAGCCCATTCAGATTACCGGAAAAAGAACCAATGCGGTATTAATATCTGAAGATGATTGGAATGCAATACAGGAAACTCTCTATTTACTTTCGATTCCCGGTATGAGAGAATCAATTATTAAGGAAAATAAAGAACCAATAGAAAAATGTTTGAATAAATTAACATGGTGAAATTTAAAAAATGAATAAAAGACAAGAGAAACAAAAATCGGAAGAGAAAGCCATTCTAACTAGATTTATACAAGAATATGTAAAGCAGATTGATAGCAATTTCGAACTTCGAATTTTAGAAAATGAAGAAGCAAAATTATCTTATCCAAAATACAATGGAGAAAATCCAGATTTTGTTGTCCAATTTAGTAAAGAACATATAGGGGTTGAGCTTTTCCAATTATCTAAAACAGTATTTGCATCTAACTATATAAATTTGACAGGAATAGAAGCCCAGAACATGGGTCAACTTCATTCTAAAACACAGGTTCAAAAAAATAATGATTTGTTGGAAACAGAAGAATTGGCGTCGGTAGCTATTGAAAGAATAAATGGTAAAGTCGAAAAAGCTGAAAATTATATTAACCTTCCAATATGGCTGGTTGGTTATGTTCCGATAACTTATAATTCAAGAATGGTTCTTTCGGTAATAGAAGATAATATTACTAAAGAAGTAAAGGAGTACATAAATTCGAAAATTGAAATGAATGACAGAATTGCAAAAATTTGGTTAGCAGAATTCAGAAGTGAATCCCATCTATTCGAAATAAAGTAAGCTGCTTTACATATACTCTATCTTCACATTATCCGTCAAAGGATGTGACTGACATGTTAGAATGTAGCCCTCTTCGATCTCAGCATCAGAAAGTCCTTCACGCTCATCCATCCTTACCTTTCCTGAATAAAGCTTTGCGCGGCATGTTGTGCATATACCGCTTTTGCATGAAAATGGCGGATCAAGATCCGCGTTCATAGCTGCATCAAGTATTGCAATCTCCGGCGGAACATTTACTTTGTAAACATTCCCGTCAAGAATAATTTCCACTTCCCTTTCCTTCACAACATCGTCCTCTTCCCCTGTTGGGACATATTCCTCCCGATGCAAGGGTGCTGTAAAATATTCAATGTGAATCTTACCGGCAGGAACATTCTGGGACACAAGAGCATCTTTCACGATCTCCATCATCTCACCCGGTCCACATACAAAATATTCAGCATCATTCTTTGATCTCAAGTTATTACTCATGATTTTCATCAGGTCTGTCTTATTTATAAATCCTTCGAAGCCCGACCATTTCTCATTAGTCTCTTTTACTGTAAAAAATAATTCAAATCTATGCTTATGTTTTTTCTGAAGTTCGATCAGCTCATTTTTAAAAATAATCCCTTCATCTTTCAAGCTTCCATAATATAAAATTATCTTACTTTTCGGCTCGGCGAACAGCACAGATTTTAAAATTGAATACAAAGGCGTAATACCGCTGCCACCTCCTATAAGCAGATACTCCTTTTCATTCGAGGCATTAAGCTCTGTAAAGAATTTACCCTGCGGTGGATAAACGTCTAACATATCACCTTCGGCGAGATTATTATAAAGATAATTTGAAACTACGCCGTTCGTGATTATTTTGGAAGCGATCACATGATCAGGTTCAGTGTAGGGACTGCTGCAAAGCGAATATTCCCTCCGGTACTTTTGTCCGTCAATGTCAATTTGTATCGAAAGAAATTGTCCCTGAGTATATCGGAATGCTTCTTCAAGTTCATCGGGAATATCAAAGTAGATCGCGGCTGCATCGTCAGTGAGCTTTACTATTCTGCTGACTTTGAGTGAATGTAGTTTTAAAGACATTTATATTTGATTCGTAATGTAGTTTCGGAGTACGATAGTTTTGTTTGTAGTAATATTGACG
>JAWXBH010000221.1:0-3753 GCA_034439935.1 bacterium | reverse complement strand
TTTGGTTACTCCTTGAAGCCTTTCCATTTTCATCCTTTCTGATTAAGTTTATAAAATGTTGCTAACATTTTGTAAACCTATTTCAGGACAAGACATTATTAACTTTCAACTTTCTACTTTCAACTTTCAACTTCTTTTAGTAAGTTGCCATACATTATTTGCAATTAAATTTATCTATGGATTTTTTTACACTCTTTTCGCAGTCAGAAACTTACATAAGCCTTCTTACACTTACTTTTCTTGAAATAGTTCTTGGAATAGACAATATTATCTTCATTTCAATTCTGACCGGGAGACTTCCTGTAGCCGATCAGAAAAAGGGAAGGATTATCGGTCTTTCTATCGCACTTATTTTTCGTATCGGCTTGATACTCGCGATCTCATGGATTGCCGGACTTGTTGAACCATTGTTTTCAATCTTTTCGCATTCTTTCTCAGGAAGAGACCTGATACTTATGGGAGGCGGTTTATTCCTTATTGTAAAAAGCACTCTTGAAATTCATACCAAAGTTGAAGGAGAAGATGAATTAAAAAATTCCAATGCTAAGGGAGCCTTCTGGAACATAATTATTCAGATCGTAATTCTTGATTTGGTCTTTTCTCTTGATTCGGTTATAACTGCTGTAGGTCTTGTAAAGGAAGTTTCGATAATGGTTATCGCGATCATAATTTCAATGATAGTAATGATCCTTTTTGCGGGTAAGGTCAGTGATTTCATTCACAAACATCCGACTATCAAAGTACTTGCGCTTTCATTCCTGCTTATGATAGGGTTGCTGCTGCTTGTTGAAAGCTTCCATGTTGAAGTTCCGAAAGGTTATGTATATTTCGCTATGGCTTTCTCTTTCTTTGTTGAAATGCTTAACATAAAAATGCGTAAGAAATCAAAGGATACTCATAAATAAAAATTTAAGAAAAAATAATTTGATCCCGCTTCTATAGGTCTGGCTAAGAGGAATTCGTTGCTTAAAAGAAATCTTACCGCGATCCCTTTATTCCTTTTCCTTGTAATATGTTATGCTACAACTTATGTCTTTACGATAAGCTTGCTTATGTGGGGCGGGAAAGGCGGATCTGATATAGCTGCTGCAATGCTCTGCGGCACAACGCCCGGTTACATTCCGTACTATATAATTATCTTCTGGGTTCTCGTAATGTACATTGCTGCTGCAATTCCTTCGGTTCTGATTTATCTTCAGAAAAAAGCATTCTGGGTTTTGCTGGGTTTATTCGCGGGTATGTGTGCAAGCTCGATGGTTCCGATGGTGTGGTTTATGTTTATAGAAATTTACTGCGGGTAACAGACTACTTATCTTTATTTCTGCCTGAAAAATTCTTTTTAATTCTACGACTGAAATTAAGTCATATTAAAAAAGATATATTTATATTAATTTTACAAAAGAAATTTTAACATCACCATAAGAGTTCTATTCAGCAACTTATCATTTCACTAACTTAATAATAACTTTATGTACGGCGGCGGATATATTTTTGAAGAAACAAAGAACGGGAAACCTGAAATTGAGGACTCAAAAAAACTTGAGAGATTTGAAGCAAAGATCGCAGCAGGGGAGAAGGTCGAGCCTTCCGACTGGATGCCTGCTGAATACAGAAAGCAGCTTATCAGAATGATCGAGCAGCATGCGCATTCGGAAATAATCGGTGCACTTCCTGAAGGCACATGGATAACACGAGCTCCGGGATTCAGAAGAAAGCTTGCGCTGATGGCAAAAGTTCAGGATGAAGTCGGACACGCACAACTACTATACAGCGCCGCTGAAACTCTCGGCAAGCCAAGAGAAGATATGATCAATGATCTTATTACAGGTAAATCAAAATATTCAAATGTGTTTAATTATCCTGCTGTAACATGGGCTGACACTGCTGTCATTGCATGGCTGATTGATGCCGGCGCGATAATAAATCAGGTCGCGAATTCAAAAGGTTCTTACGGACCATACTGCCGCGCTCTTGAAAGGATATGCCTTGAAGAATCGTTTCATCTTAAGTACGGACATGATAATGTTGTATTTCTTGCTACCGGGACACCGCAGCAAAGACAGATGGTTCAGGAAGCTTTGATCAGATGGTGGCCCCCGATAATGCATTTCTTCGGACCCTCGGATAAAATATCAGTTCACACGGAAACACTAATGAGATGGAAAGTTAAAATGGCATCCAATGATGATATGAGACAAAAATTTCTTGATATGTATGTTCCGAAAATATGGGAGCTCGGTCTGAGAATTCCTGATCCAAAATTACGAAAGAATGAAGAAGGTACATGGGAATATACAGAGCCTGACTGGGATGAATTCAAAAGGGTCATTAACGGGGACGGACCCTGTAATGCAGAAAGACTCGCTGTAAGAAGAAGAGCTGAAGAAAAGGGCGAATGGGTCAGACGCGCTTTACTTAACAGGGAAGAAAAATACTCGATACCATTGTCATAAAAACTTTACGATTGAAGAAGTTAAAACTGATAATGGCGATAGATCTTTGATGAAGTTGTTGAAAAATTTAAAGAACATACAAAGCTGGAAATAGAACTTTCAAACTAATGCCGATAAAATCCTTAGATCCCAGAGTAACGCGTGAGAACCTTTCCGACCAACCAAACAATGTTCCTATAAAAGATCTTTCACACTGGCAAACTTACGAAGTTTTTCATCAGGCTAAGAAAGGCGACAGGCATATTCATGTAGGTTCGCTTCACGCACCAAATCCTGAAATGGCTGTAATACTTGCCAAGGAACAGTTCGCCCGTAGATATAAATGCGTTAACCTCTGGGTGGTGAAAACTTCTGATGTATTCATTACTGATTATGAAGATGAAGATATTTTTGAAACGAATCCGGGTAAGATATACCGGGAAGCCGGCGGCTATAAAGTGATGGACCGTATCAATAAATTTAAACTGGAGAAAAAGGAATCTTGAGCGAACTTTCTGAAATACAAATTACAGCATTAAAGGATCTGTTATACAGAATGGCTGATGACGAACTCATCCTCGGACATCGAAATTCAGAATGGACAGGTCTGGGTCCCATACTTGAGGAAGATATTGCTTTCTCTTCAATGGCTCAGGATAAGATCGGACATGCGCAGGCGCTGTATGAGATTCTTCATAAGCTCGGTGAAGCCGAACCCGATAAGATAGCTTTTGCAAGAAATGAAAAAGAATTCAAATGTTGTCACCTTACCGAGATGCCAATTGGTGAATATGATTTCAGTCTGATGAGACATTTTTTATTTGATACGGCAGAAGCTCTGAGGTTTGATATGCTTGCTCAATCAGATTATGAACCCCTCTCAAATGTTGCTAAAAAATTCAGAGGCGAGCTGAAGTATCACACCATGCACGCCGATATATGGATAGATCAGCTTTCGCATTCTTCCGAAGAAGCAAAAGCAAGAATGCAAACTGCATTGAATGAATGCCTTCCTCTTGCGCTCGGAATATTTGAGCCTTCGGAATACGAGAATGTTTTGTCTGAAAGTAAAATTTTTGAAGGTGAAAAAACTCTTCAGGATAAATGGACAGAAGCAATTACTAGTATAATTCAAAAATCAGGTTTAAATTTACCGGACATTGATTCATTAAAACCCTCATACGGCGGCAGGAAAGGTTATCACACGGAATTTCTTAAACCCTTGCTTGACGAAATGACGGAAGTTTATAGCATCGACCCGAATGCTGAATGGTAACTCTTTCAATTATCAATTATCAATTATCAATTATCAATTATCAAT
>JAWXBH010000220.1:0-2868 GCA_034439935.1 bacterium | reverse complement strand
TTCGATTATTGATACAGGAATTGGAATTGTGGCAGATAAACAACAGGCCATATTTGAAGCTTTCCAACAAGCTGAAGGAGGAACATCCAGAAAATATGGAGGCACAGGTTTGGGGCTTTCCATTTCGCGAGAGCTTGCAAAGTTATTAGGAGGTGAAATTAAGTTGAGTAGTAAGTTGAAAGAAGGCTCTACTTTTTCTCTTATTATTCCGTTAGAAATATATCAAGAGCAAGAACTTGTAGACACAAACACTAACAAAAACTATCTGGAAAAAAAATCGAGTTTGTTTAAACCCCGCATGTTAAATGAATCTAAATATCTGAATTATCCTAGCATAAAAGATGACAGAGATACGATAGCCGGTGATGATATAACGTTACTTATTATTGAAGATGATTTGAAATTTGCTGCTATACTTTTAAATCAAGCCAACAAAAAAGGATTTAAATGCTTATCGGCAGCAACAGGAGAAGATGGTTTATTGCTTGCATTAAAATTCAAACCGCAAGCAATTATTCTTGATATGCTTTTGCCGGGTATTAACGGACATGCCGTATTACTTGAATTAAAAGCAAATCCTGCTTTAAGGCACATACCTGTCCATATTATTTCGGCAAAAGAAAGTTCGCTGGAACCAATAAGAGAAGGAGCTATTGAGTACTTAATGAAACCAGTTGCTAAAGAAGATTTAGAAGAAGCATTTAATAGGATTGGAAATTTTGTTAATAGGAAAATGAAAAATCTCCTTATTATTGAAGACAATCCAAATGCCAGAAAGGCAATACGCATACTTATTGGCAATGGTGATGTAAAATGTTTTGAAGCAGGAACTGGCAAAGAGGCTTTGACTTTGTATGAGCAGAATTACATTGATTGTATTATATTGGATATTGGATTGCCTGACATGAGCGGGTTTGAGCTTATTCATAAATTGGAAAAAACCGTGCCGGCAGGCAGGCAGTTAAAAGACCACAATCTTCCACCAATTATTGTATATACTGGCAAGGAACTTACAAAAGAAGAAAACAATGAGCTTGAAAAATATGCGGAGAGCATCATTATAAAAGGAGTAAAGTCGGAAGAACGATTGTTGGATGAAACAGCTCTTTTTCTTCACCGGACAATAAGCAATTTACCGAAATCAAAACAGGTAGTCATAAATAATTTGTACAATAAAGAAGCTATTTTTCATTCCAAAAAAATATTATTGGTAGATGATGATATGCGAAATTTATTTGCTTTAACAAAAATATTAAAAGAACGTGCAATGGAAATAATAAAAGCAGAAAACGGAAAAAACGCTTTAGAGATGCTGGAGTTACATCCCGAAATTGATTTGGTATTAATGGATATTATGATGCCGGAAATGGATGGTTACGATGCAATGAAACAAATTCGATCTCAGGTAAAATTCGCTAAGTTGCCAGTAATTGCACTCACAGCAAAAGCCATGAAAGACGATAAACAAAAATGCATTGATGCAGGAGCCAACGATTATATTACTAAACCTATTGACGTAGAACGCTTGCTATCATTGATGCGTGTATGGTTAAGTAAATAATGTGGTTAAACATGTTTATTAACCAGAACCGTTGCAATTAATAATTGATAAGTATAAATATAATGTAAATGAAAACAGATAATCCTGTTAAAATTTTATTGGTTGATGATCTTCCAGGAAATCTGTTCGCATTAGAATTAATTCTTTGTGATGATAATTATAAATGTGTAAAAGCACATTCTGGAAATGAAGCATTAAAAATTCTGCTGCATGATCAAGATTTCGCGATCATATTAATTGATGTGCAAATGCCGGAGATGGATGGGTTTGAAACGGTAGAATTAATTCGGGAAATTGAAACGCTTAAACATGTCCCCGTCATTTTTTTAACTGCCAGCATGGATAATGTTATGCATATTTTTAAAGGGTATCAGGCTGGCGCAGTTGATTACATGATTAAACCACTTATTCCGGAATTATTAAAAGCGAAGGTGGCAGTTTTTGTTGATTTATATACTAAAATCCATGAGCTATTAATTCAAAATGAAGAGAAAGAAAAACAAGCAGAAGCGTTAAGAATAGCTAATAAAAATTTGCTTTTTCAAAGTGACGAAAAAGAGAAGAGAGAAGCAGAATTGGTTATTGCAAATATAGAGATGGCTTATCAAAATGAAGAGAAAGTAAAACGTGCAGACGAATTAATCATTGCCAACAAAGAACTTGTATTTCAAAACGAAGAGAAAGAAAAACGGAAAATTGAAAATTTAGAATTGGAAGCACTCAGTAATTCTCTAAAAGAAGCAAAAGTAGTTGCGGAGTTGGCAACGCTAAATGCAGAAGAGGCAAAAGTCATTGCCGAAAGTGCTTTGCAATCCAAACAACAATTTTTATCGAACATGAGCCATGAAATCCGCACACCTATGAATGCAATTCTTGGATTTACGAAGGTGTTATTGAAAACAGATTTAGCACCTAAGCAAAAAGAATATTTAGATGCTATAAAAGCAAGTGGTGATGGATTACTCGTACTAATTAATGATATATTGGATTTAGCAAAAACAGATGCGGGGAAAATGACGTTTGAACAAACACCTTTCAAAATTGAATTCTCAATAGCAACTATGCATCAGGTATTTGATTTAAAAATTAAAGAAAAGAATTTAGAGTTAGTTAAAGTGTACGACAACAAAATCCCAGAGGTGTTGTTAGGCGATGCAATGCGTTTGCACCAAATTCTTTTAAACCTTTTGAGTAATGCTATAAAGTTTACAGCAAAAGGAAAAATAACGGTAACTGTTCGTTTATTGAATGAAGATAAAGAGAAAGCAGCCATTGAGTTTGCAATTACCGACACAGGCACAGGAATA
>JAWXBH010000219.1:0-5778 GCA_034439935.1 bacterium | reverse complement strand
GGTGGACTGGCTTCATGAACAGGTGGAGCCGATGCTTGCACAGTCAAAAAAGGAAGTACCAGTTTCGGATGATTTTATTTATGAAGTGAAGTGGGATGGTATAAGGGTATTAGTAACTCTGGATGAGGACAGGATAACATTACGCAGTAGGAATAATCTGGATCTGACGTTGAAATTTCCCGAGCTGCTTAAAGCGGATAAATCTTTTCGCGGAACATGCGGGGTTTTTGACGGTGAGATAGTATGTCTTGATGATAAAGGTAAGCCGGACTTTAAGGAAGTCATTCACCGTATGCAGCGTTCGGCAGAAGGCGACATTGAAAGAGCAATGAAAAAAAATCCTGCTTACTGTTACCTGTTCGATCTGCTTTATCTGGATGGAAGGGCGGTTATAAATGAGCCATTGGTCCGCCGCCGCGAATGGCTGAAGGATTCCGTAAAGAAAGATTCATCTTACAGACTCAGTGAAATTGTTGAAGACGGCACGGCACTGTTCGCTGCAGCTGCTGAACTCGGACTTGAAGGAATAATGGCAAAGGAAAAGAACAGCAAATACTCTCCCGGCAAGCGCAGTGATAACTGGTATAAAATAAAGGTGAGGAATACGGATGAAAGTTTTGTGATAGGTTACACCAAGGGCAAAGGCAATCGCGATGAACTGTTCGGAGCAATGCATCTTGCGGATATTGTTGACGGAAAATTTATTTATCGGGGAAAGGTCGGAACGGGATTTGATGCAAAGACAATGAAGGAAGTATTTGCAAAGCTCAAAAAGATCAAAGAGATAAAAAAACCAATTAAGGAAAAAGTTCTGGATGAGAAACAGACGGTCTGGGTAGAACCTGAGCTGATGTGCGAGATAGAGTATGCTTCAAAGACGAAGGACGGGGCTTATCGCGAACCGGTGTTTGTGAGAATGAGAGAGGATCTGGGATGATCAATTGATCTTAAACCTCACACTGATTCAGAGATAATCTTTGCTGCTTTAAATTTAAGATCACCGAACAATTCATTTTCAATTTTATTGAAATCACTCCGCTCAAATGACCTGCTGAAATGCCCATTGTCAAGAAAAAATATTTTATCACACACTTTTATCAAAGGATCAAGAATGTGTGAAGAAATAAAAACTGTCTTTCCCTTTTGCTTCTGAGCAAGAATAATAAGCTCAATGATCTTATTTGTTTCCATGTCCACGCCGTTAAAGGGTTCATCAAACAAATAAACAGGCTTGTCTTTTTTTAGTATTGCAAGGAGCGCGAGCTTCTTTTTCATTCCGGTCGAATAGGTTTCAATTAATTCATCAAGAGGCAGTTCTAAAAACTGCTGAAGAGATGCAAGGTTAAAATCGGTGTTGGTCTGTTCGAAGAAATTAAGATATTCATTTCCGGTAATTCTTGAATAAAAGAAGTTTATAGTCTCAAGATAATTCAAATCGCTTAATTTAATCTTGCGTTCATTAAAAAGAATTTTTCCTGAATCAGGTTTTATTATTGTCGACAAGGTATTGAAGAAAGTGGTTTTGCCGGATCCATTAAGTCCGACGATACCGTGTACTTCATTCAGCGGAAAATCGAAACTCATATTGTCGAGAACGACATTCTTTCCAAAGCTGACCTTCAGATCCTTTATGCTAATCATTAAAATATTGGTTTAAATTCTTTTTTGCTTTGATGTAATACCGGATTCCCATAATCGCAGGGACGGGCATGAGTAAAGGAATTAATCCGGTCATTGAAACAATGATCACGGTTATGTTATTAAAATAGAAATGCTTGTTCGGATAATAACCGCTGTACTTATAGCAGACAGCAAAGAACAGCAACGCGATCTGGGACAGCATGAAAAAAATATTCACGATAATAAGGTCCGCATTGAAAATGGAATTGATGATCAGAACCGGCGAATAAAAAATCAATAAATATCTTATTTGTATGAAAAATTTTTGCAGCAAAAGCTTACCAGCCGACTGAGCCTTCTCACGGAGAAATTTCAGTGATTCACATTCATTGTAAAATGACATTATAGTCATTGTAAGATACCAAAGTAAAAGCAGCGGCAGTATCCGTATCCAGCTTAATCCCACAGCGAGCAAGTATACAGGGATGATTGTAGTGAATGAACTTCTGAATCCGCTTATCCATTCGAAATCAGAAACCGGAATTATCTTTGAGATGCTGCTGAAGAACGTTATCCTTCTTAATGTAAATTTGCTGAAGGTGATCATTACTAAAAATATTTCCAGTAAAAAAAAGCAATACCAGTGTGGCGTGAACAGGCACATTACAATGAATGGAAAAGTAACGATGAAATATTCTGTGAATAAAGTAAGATGATAGCTTCCGGAGTGAAGGTAAATAAATTCTTTATCCTTACGAACGGACTGGATGCTCAGGCAGATCAAAGCAAGGGACAGCGTGAATGATAACGCAAACGAGATATCCCGGTAGATATCGGCAGTGAAAATAATTAACCCGATAAACAGAGCAAGCAAAACTATTGAGTAGAGCTTAAGCTGGCTGACTTCATAGAGGATTTGCTGTTTTCTTAAATTAAGCAGGGCTGTGCTCATTGTTGTTCAGGGTGAATGTCAGATTATAAGCTGCTATTCCTTACGCAGTGCCGGAGGCAAAGTTAGTAAATGATTTTTTCAGCAGAGTAATTGAACTATAATATCCGGTATGGCTGTACTTCCCAATAAACCCGATCTGATATGATTTGTGCTGTAAAAGTGTTTAATGCCTTATATCATAAACGAGGATGGCAAAGTTATTGTATAATATCTGAATACCGCCTGTTTCATGTTTAATAAACTTAAATATCATTAACTTAAATTATCAGGTAAATCTTAAACTCACTACAATGATCACTGTTACTGACAAAAAAAAACTTTCACAGTTCATATTTCTTACATTCATAACCGGGTTGATGCTGTATTTGTGTTGGCTGATGTTTGCACCATTTGTTTCTGTGATACTATGGTCGGTAATTCTTGTAATAATTTTTTATCCGTTATATGAGAAAATATTCAATAAGACCAAAAACCACACCATTAGCGCGATCGTTACCATTGCGGTGTCACTGCTTACCTTTATAATACCTGCTTTTGTAATACTTACAGCAGCAGTAAATGAGCTTTCGGGAATTTCTGAAAGCGCAATTCCAGAGATCCAGCAGATGATGACAGATCCTGAGCATAGCAGGTTTGCGAATGTCTATAATTACATAAATCAGTTTGTAAACCTCAAAGACCTGATAAAGCCCGAAGATGTTAAAGCTATTGTTTCGAGAATAAGCTCGGTGATGCTTTCAGCTTCATGGTCAGTCATCGAAGGATTTTTTGGAGTATTGATCGGAATACTCTTCGCAGTATTCAGCATGTTTTATCTTTTGCGCGACGCAGATAAAATCGTAAGAGATATTCCGGGCATATTACCTTTTGAAAACAGTCAGGCAGAAGAGCTTATGTCTGAAACTACCGAACTGATTTCCGCGACGATACGCGGGTCACTATTCATAGCGTTGCTTCAGGGTATACTTGCCGGAATAATTTTCTGGATATTGGGCATCCCTTCCTTTGTAATACTGGGTCTTCTTGCAATGGTATTTTCACTTGTTCCGACGGGTGGAACGGCATTCGTTACTGTTCCGGTAATAATAATATTGCTTGCTTCAGGGGAATACGGAAAAGCAGCCATACTTGCTTTGTACGCATCGGTTGTGATAGGAATGATAGACAATTTTCTTCTTCCGAAACTGATAAAGCAAAGGGTAAAAATTAATGAGCTCTATATTTTTTTCAGTGTAATAGGCGGTTTGCAGTTATTTGGGATAATAGGATTATTTCTCGGTCCGATAATTTTTGTTATAGCAATAGGACTATTTAAAATATTCAGAGGAAAAAAAATTGACAAGGGTACGATTTCAGTAAGTTAATAATCACGCCTTATCGTTATTTGTATAACTAAAAATTAATATTCATAATGGATTTATCACAACAGGTATCAGATCTGTTTTTACTTGCCTTACCGGTCGCGTGTATCTCATGGACAATAACCCATGAAGATATTTTGAAAGAACCGCGGGAGTTTTGTGTTGAAAGGTCGAAGAGTTCAAAATATATATTTCAGAGAAAACTATATTATTTGTTTACCTGTGAATACTGCTTTAGTCATTATGTAACTTTATTTTTTTTAATCATAACAGGATATCATCTGCTGTTTGAAGACTGGCGAGGTTACTTAATTGGAGGTTTCTCGATTGTGTGGATAGCAAACATTTACATGAGCATATTCGGACTTGTGAGAGTTGGTTTAAAAAAAGAGAAAATGGGAGCCGACATTGAGGAAGTACGGCTTAAGAAAGTAAAGGAAGATGAACAAAATTTATAAGGAGCTCGGGAAACTAATACACTTTGTTTAAAACGTTAACTTTATAGATTCTTACTTAAATAATAATTAATTTTACAGCAATCAAAACAAGGAGTCATTTTGCGATCCATCTGGAAAGGTCACATCAGATTTTCCCTCGTTACAATTCCAATAGCCATTTATAACGCCATCGAAACATCCGAAACCATAAGCTTCAAGCAGCTTCATAAGGAAGATAACGGTCCGGTCGGTTATGATAAGCGATGTAAGAAGTGCAATAAAATTGTCAAGAGTGAGGACATTGTAAAGGGTTATCAGTATGAACCTGATCAGTTTGTAATAATTGAAGGTGAAGATCTTGCCAAGCTTAAATTAAAGAGTACAAAAGTAATTGAGATCGAAGGATTCGTCGATGCGTCGGAAGTTCCGGCAACTCTTTACGATACACCTTACTTCGCAGGACCCGATGGAGAAATTGCAGGCAAGACCTTTGCCTTGTTGTGCGCAACTCTTAAAAGCAGCGGCAAGCTTGGAATTGGAAAGGTTGTCATACGCGACAGGGAAAGTGTCGTTCTTCTTGCGCCGGAAGGAAACGGATTGCTTCTGTATAAGCTGAGGTATCCGAATGAATTAAGAAAGATCACGGAAGTTCCAAAGCTCGATGGACTGATTGCGGACAAGGAACAGCTTAAGCTTGCTAAGACACTTGTTGATTCAATGGTAAAGCCGTTTTCGGAAATAAGGCTTCAGGATACATATAAGGATGCTGTGAAAGAACTTATCAAATCAAAGATCGACGGCAAAGAAGTTGTCTCTGTCGAAGAAGAGGAGAAGCCGGTAGTGGACATCATGACAGCGCTTAAACAAAGCATTGAGAACGCGAGCAAGCAGAAGAAGCCAATGAAGAAAGCAACAGGAGTAAAGGAAGAGGAAGTTGCCGCGAAGACAGTGAAGAAGAAGAAGAAAGCTGTTTAATTAATTACTAATTACTAATTACTAATTACGAATTACTAATTACTAATTACTAATTACTAATTACTAATTACGAATTACTAATTACTAATGTATACTGATTACTAAATTACGATTAAAATGTCTAGAAAGGATGATGGCTATGAAAAGGAATATTATTCAGGAAAAAAGCTTTAGATTTTCAATTAGAATTACAAATTGCTATAAGTATTTAAAAGATGTTCAACAGGAGTATGTAATATCAAAACAAATTCTTCGGAGCGGAACATCAATCGGAGCAAATGTTGAAGAAGCAATTGGAGGTCAATCTGAAAAGGATTTTATCAATAAGATTTCAATTGCATATAAAGAATCCAGGGAAACAAATTATTGGCTAAGATTATTAAAGGAAACAAATTTCATTGATGCTAAAATGTTTACTTCAATAAATAATGAT
>JAWXBH010000218.1:0-7287 GCA_034439935.1 bacterium | reverse complement strand
TCGCATAGTCATTTTTTAATTTTTTTTGTTTTGGTTAAAATTTCACCGGTCTCAGCGTTCACCCTGACCTGTGCTTTACCTGATTTGGTGAACAGCCAGAAATTATACTCATAGCCGTTCCGTGTCCTGAAGTAATTCCACTTTAAAGTTTTTTGCCCCGTGAATTCTTCTGCAATTTTCCTGGCAGTTTTATATTTAATTGAACTTTCACCCGGATCAATCTCATATTCAAACGGACCTTCATCAGCATCTATTCTCTGTAGCGACCTGTCAATTGCAGAGATCTCGATCTCTATGATACCCTTATCCGTGGTAACCATGTCAATGTTCCAGACAGGAATATCCTTTTTAAATTTTCTTTCAGCTTTAAGAATTTCGCCTTCGAAAATGGAATAAACAAATTCAAGAGCGGCTGAAATTTTTACAAGCTCAACAGTATTTGTATCAAGAAAATTATTTGATGTTTGATTATATTTGATTTGTTCTGTTCTTCCTTCAGAAGATAAAATATAGATTAAGAATAGTATTACCGAAAGGAATTGTTTAGTACTTGTCATCATTGTCATCGTTATCATCTCCTTTATATTAATTAGCAGTGGCAATAAAAAAAATTTGAATTAAAAATAAAATACCTAAATTTATGAGCGATCTTCAATCAAAATTAGAGCAGGTCAAATCAAATGAATCCTGGCTCGAAAAAATAAAGCGTTATATTCCGGGATATGACGGATATGTCAATCGTGATAATTCACGCGAACTGGATACCATATTAAGGAATCAGCTTGCGAACAAGCTTGAGGAGAATAAAACAAAATTAAAGAACATCACTCTTCAACTCACTAATGATGGTAAGCTCTTTGAAACTGCTAACTTTGAAAAGCTTGACAAGAAAAATGAAAACGCCATTGCAAAATTTAAGTCCGCGGCAAGAGGCTACAGCGGCGCGTTTGACGTTTCAAAAATAAAGGAAGATAAACTTAACATGATCTATGAATTTGATTTTAATCTTCTCATATACGTTGAGAATTTGAACAAAGGTTTTTCTGACCTCGAAGCCAAAGCAAAGGCAAAGGAAGATCTTAAAAATAATGTGGGAGAAGTTTCGGATTCTCTTGATGAGCTCCTGAAAAAATTTGATGAAAGAGAAAATCTTCTCAGACAATTGTAATAAGAATTAACTTTTAAGTCTCCACTTTTAAACTTTTAAACTTTAACTTTTTAACAAAATAAAAATGGCATTTATAGATGTAATTCAATTCTTTGATGAAACCGGGAAAACAATGGTTCATCGCGAGCCGCAGGATGGTTCCGCTTCATACAGGCTCGGTACCCAACTGATAGTGCAGGATTCACAGGCAGCGGTTTTTTACCGTGACGGTAAAGCTCTCGATGTGTTCAATGCCGGAAGACATACTCTTACTACAGAGAACATTCCTTTCCTTACAAAGCTTATCAGTCTTCCCTTCGGAGGAACATCACCTTTTCAGGCGCAGGTTTATTTTATATCTCTCAAAAAATTTATCGATCTGAAATGGGGAACAAAGTCGCCGATCAATTTCAAAGATTCTGAGCTTACTTATGTTCAGCTCAGAGCGTCAGGAAAATTTTCCATCAGAGTAAAAGATCCGAGACAGTTTATGATGGAGATCGTTTCTACTCAGGGATTATTTACAACAAATGAGATCGAAGACTATCTTCGTGACGCAATTGTATCAAGACTGAACTCTGTGCTTGGCAAAAATCTAAAAACAGTTTTTGAGCTCGGACAGTTTTATCAACAGATCGAAACAGGAGTAAAAGCTGAGGTCAGTGACTTTTTTAATGCAATGGGAATTGAACTTACTGATCTTATCATAGTTGGTATTGTTCCTCCTGAAGAAGTTCAGGAAAAGATCAACGAAAGAAGTTCGATGGGTGCAATCGGAAATCTCGATGCTTACCTTAAATTCAAAACAGCGGGTGCTATGGAAAAAGCTGCTGAGAATGAAGGTGGCGGCGCGGCAAGCATTGGTGCAGGTCTTGGTGCAGGTATGACCATGGCTAACATGATGGGGCAACAATTTCAGAACATGAATCAGAATCAGCAGCAGGGCGGCGGACAGGAGCAGGCTCCGAAGATGACAGCAGATGAGATAATGAGCGCGATCGAAAAGCTTGGTAAAATGAAAGAGACAGGTATTCTTACACAGGAAGAATTCGACGCAAAGAAAAAAGATCTCTTAGCAAAACTATAAAGGAATATGGCCTGGATTTATTTATTGATAGCCGGAATTTTCGAGATCGGATGGCCGCTGGGTATTAAGCTTTCGCAGACAACAGAGAAAAAGGTCTTCTGGATAATTTTTGCAGCGGTGACGATGATCGCCAGCGGATTTTTTCTCTGGCTTTCGCAAAAGGAAATTCCAATGGGTACGGCTTATGTGATCTGGACAGGGATAGGTGCCATAGGCGCTCTGACACTAGGAGTAATAAAATTCGATGAACCGGTTACTTTCTGGAGAATGTTTTCAGCAATGCTTATCATCGGCGGTGTAGTTGGTTTAAAAATATCACACAATTAATTTTACTTCTACTATTTGGAAACAATAATATCTTCGACAATAATTTGTCCGCAGTGCGGGGGTGAAAATAAAATTCCTACCGATGAAAAATTTCTTGAATGCGAATTTTGCGGATCTGCCATTTATATTGACAAAAGAAAAGTAGTAAATCATTTCGTTGTCACTTCCAATTTTACAAAAGAGCAAGCCGAAGGAAATCTGCGCAGATGGATGGCTAGCAATTTTCATGTGAAGGATCTTGATAAGCTCGCGCAGCAAACTCAATCTAATTTTTATTATTTCCCCCTTTGGTATTTTAAAACGAAGGACAGTTCGGGAGATAAAATTTATTTGCAGCCCGCGCACTCTACAGCCATTTCAGAAATAAAAAACATCCAGATACCTGCGGGAAATCTTAAATCTTATCACAAAAGTGAATTTGCTGAGAAGGAATTTGTAGCCACGGATGTCTTATATGAATCAGCGAAGAGCTGGCTTACAAGTTCGGGTGTAAATGGAGATTCAATTTCAGAATCCTTTCTTGTTCACGTACCTTTTTATCATTTTTATTATTCTTACAAGGGTCAGCAGTATTCAGCTTTGATCGAAGCGTCGTCCGGAAAAGTTTACGCAAATATTTGGCCTGCAAAAAGCGAGATGCCGTTTAAAGTATTATTCGGCGCGGCAATCCTTCTCTTTTTCCTGGCAAGCGTCATATCTTTTGTTCTCGCATTTGTAATTTACGGAGATATGGAGGAAAGCCTGTTACTTGGAGAAGGTATTAAAATAGCAGCCTACGGTCTGACTGCCATCCCCCTGATCGCAGCAGGTTACTACATTGCAAAGAAAGTTTAAATAAGATTCGTAAGATTTATAGTCTGTATGAAAAAAATATAAGTATCATTAACCGTATCAATTAATTTTAAATAATGTCCGAAGCAGAAGAGCAGCAGAAAGTTGCCGATCAGGCGATAAAGTTTAAAAAAGAAAAGGTCATCAAAGGGATCACCTGTCCTGCTTGTAATGGTGAACTTGATCTTAAAGAAGGTGTAAGTTCGTTCAACTGTAAATATTGCGGGACGCTCCTTGTTACCAAAGGTGAAAGTGGAACAAGAAAATATTATGTTCCCCGGAAGATGAAACGTGAGGATGCCATTGCAAAGGCTTTCAACTGGCTCGATAGCGGGATGGCGAAAGCAAAAGGACTGAAGACAAATTCCAAAGTCGCCGACGCGTTCCTTGCTTACATTCCTTACTGGAGAGTAAGGGCTGATGTAGTGGGCTGGGTATTCGGACAGGAAAAGAGAACAAGCACATCAAACGGAAAAACCACGACCTATTATGTTGATGTGGAGAAAAAAATTCAGAACATGTATGACAGGACTTATTCCGCATGTGATGTCGCCGAGCTTGGTGTGAAGAAGATCAATCTTACCGGCGATACAATTATTCCCGTTGATTTTGAAACTCTACAGAGGGACGGAATGATGTTCAATATTATTGCTTCGGAAAAGGAAGCTTTTGATTTTGCAAAAGATGCTTTCGCCGCGGAAGCACGGACTTCCGTTAACCTTTATAATGTAACCTTCGAACATTACGATCTTGTGCGTGAAAATATCGGCATAATTTATTATCCGCTATGGGTGATCCGGTATTCATTTGAGAACAGGACCTACCAGGTCGTTGTCGATGGAGAAGACGGAAGCATTTGCTACGGTAAGGCACCGGGTAACAATCTATATAGAGCTATAATGGGCATACTCGGAACCGGCGTCGGAATGTTCCTCATGACTATGATCGGTGTATTCGCCTTATTCGGCATCTCTGAAAACTTTCCCTTCTTCGCATATTTCTTTGCGATCGTTATCGGCATCATTGCTATACGCTGGGGATGGAAAAAATTCCGTTACGGTGGAGAACTTGAGGAAGGAACAGGAATTGTTGATGATGGCAATAAGAATAGATCAACTTCAATAAAAAGCACTTTGACACAAAACCCCGGACTGAACATTGCCAAGGATGTAGCAGCTTCAGTTGTTATCGGTAGTGTATTGAGTGCACTTTTGAATTCAAGAAGATAGCGGGTCAATTTTCAATTATCAATTTTCAATGAATAATGAGTAATTTTTAACTTTCAACTTTTAACTTTCAACTAAATTGTCTGACTTTATTCTCGAAGCCGTTAAATGCAAAAAATGTGACAGCGGACTTGTTGTCGAAATGAATGACAACATCGTTTACTGTTCAAGCTGCGGAAGCGGGTATGAAATTATTAACGGTGAATTTTTACCGATTGAAATTAATTTTGCTGCAGCCGCATTACGGGGCGACGGCGAGTTGATCTACAAGCCATTCTGGCTCGTAAAGACCAAAGTGGAAATTCTGGATAGGAAAGCAGGCGGTAATTTTTTGAAGAATTTATTCGGCGGATCTGGCGAACAGACTTCAGGGAATATAAACTTTTATATACCGGCTTTTTACTGCTCACTGGAAAGCATGAAAAATCTTTCGACACAATTCACTTCAAGAAACCCTGTCGCTTCACCGCAAAAATATAATACCAAACTTACCGGATTTGTTTATGGGAAGGAAGATGCGAAGAAGCTTTCGGAGTTTCTACTGATCTCTCTCGAAGCAGAAAAATCCGACACAATGAAGAATTTCAATTACAAAATTGATTTTGAAACAATGGAAGTGCTGGGCATACCTTTTTATAAATTAGCTGAAGGAAGATATAAAGACGCGATACTTGGAATTGAAGTTTAGCCGTAATCAGAATCATTAACTTATAGCAAAAAATCCATTGTTTAATTTTCTTACTAATCCTTTATAAAAATTGAATAACGATAAATTCTTCGAAACAAATAAAGCTCACTGGAACGAGCGTGTTTCAATTCATAAAACTACTGACCTCTATGCACTGGAAGATTTTAAGAAAGGAAAAAACAAGCTTCACCCTCTTGAGATCTCCGAGCTTGGTGATATAAAAGGAAAATCCATACTTCATCTTCAGTGCCATTTCGGAATGGATACTTTGTCGCTTGAGATGCTTGGAGCGAAAGTTACCGGTGTTGATTTTTCGGAGGAGGCGATCAAAGCCGCAATGGAGCTGCGTGATGAGCTGGGGATGAATGCAGATTTTATTTTATCTGATGTTTATTCACTGCCGGAATTATTAAATAAAAAATTTGATATAGTTTATACTTCTTATGGAGTTTTGTTGTGGCTTCCGGATCTTGACAAATGGGCGGGAGTTGTTAAAAATTTCATGAAGGACGACGGATTTTTTTACATCGCGGAAGTTCATCCGACGTCGATGCTTTTTGATTATTCAAATAATGAAAACGATTTAAAGGTACTGTATCCTTATTTTAGTCAGTCTGCTCCGCTTTTATTTAATGAGCCGGGAACTTACGCGGACAAAACTGTTGAAACAAAAAACAACATTACTTATGAATGGGTGCACAGTCTTTCCGACATATTCATGTCAATTATTAATGCCGGCTTGAAGATTGAATTTTTTCACGAACATCATTTCACAGTCTGGCAGCAATTTTCATGGATGAAAAAAGGTGAAGACGGCTTGTTCCGCATGCCAAATGAAATTCCCCTCATATTTTCCCTGAAAGCTGTTAACGCTTAAGAAACTATTTAAGCAGAGTCATTCTTCTTGTCTCTTCAAATCCTCCTGCAGAGATCTTATAAAAATAAATACCGCTGGCAAGACCGCTTCCATCGAATTTTATGGAATAGCTTCCTGCATTCTGCTTTGAGTCTGCAAGTGTTGCAATAATTTTTCCGCTCATATCAAATACTTTGATGCTGACAAAATCCGTAACTGCTAATTCGTAATTTATGATCGTTTCCGGATTGAATGGATTTGGGAAGTTCTGATAAAGAATAAATGATGACACATTGGAAGAGCCATTATTAATTCCAGAAGGAGTATTGAGATAATGGAATACGACAGTGCTGTTACCGGCATTTGGTATCGCGAGTGTGTCGGTCTTTTTGTTGATGTAAATATCCGCCGGATTGCTCAAGCCGCCGATAACAACCGCGGGAGCGTTTGTAAAATTAATGTTATATCTTACAACCGATTGAATGCTCCATGATGAGACATATACATTGTCATTCCTGTCAAGAGAAATTCCGTCGAGATTATTGTACGGTGTGGTGACAAGGGTCGTGATGCTTGAATCCGCAAAGTTTACCTGTCTGATCGGAGCAGCTGAACCCCAGCAGCAGATCAGCAAACGGTTTCTCGGAGCATCAACATACACACCATTGGGCTGGTTTGTTGTATTGGCAACGTAAGTCCAGAAGGCAGAGGTCGCTGTGTTAACTTTATAAATTCTTCTCGCCGAAAAATCCGAAACATACATCATTCCTGAATTATCAATCACAAGATCATTGAGAAAAGTGGAACCTGTAATTGTAACATTAAAAATTTCCGCGGCACTGACAAGATTATAGCCTTTTACACGCGTCCCGTTACATACATAAATATTATTGCCGTGAACTGTCACGCCGTGAATGCTGCCGCCTACCGTAACGAAATCAGTTACCGTTCCGTTAATGTCACGCTGAACGATCTTCTGACTGCTGGTATTTGAAATGAAATATCTTTTGCTGAGTGAATCATACGTAATGCTTTCCGGACTGCTGTACTGTGAGTAGCAATTTTGTGATAAGAAAAAAAATACTGATGCAAGTAAAACAATTTTCAATTTATGCTCCTGATAGT
>JAWXBH010000217.1:0-6747 GCA_034439935.1 bacterium | reverse complement strand
TAAATTTGAAGTTTAGTTTTTATATTTCGTCTTGGCACGTGGGACAGGACGCGGTTTCAAAACCCAGCACGCAATAAACACAAAACGTTGTGGCCAATTGGGCTGGCTTCGTGGACTGTAACGTATAAGTTATTAAGTTTCGGTTGACAAAAATCAAAATGACTGGTTCTAAATTATTATGATTATTATAGAATTTACGGTAGTTTGTATTAAGACCCTTGACAATATTCGACAAATCAACATTGAGTAGAGTACAACCAACAAGACGACATTGAGATTTATTATCTTTTAATTAAACTATTTTCTAATGTAATTTCAAAATCATGAATAAATACATAATACTCTGTTTTTACCTTATTTTGAGTTTCAAATTGTTGGGACAATGCCAAAATTCTAGTGGTGGTTCTTTTTACACCAAACTAGCCGATTATAACTGCCACCAATATACGCGTGCTGCGCTACTTGGTGGTACTACTTATGTTAACCCGTCATCAGGAATTCCTTCAAACGAAGCAGCTTTTGTAAATTATTCCAATGCAACAATTGCAGGAGATCAGGATTTTATCCGTGTTTGTTTGGGCGATGCCAAGGCAGTAGTTCCAGTAGGCCATGGAGCCGGTCATTCAGCGATTATTTTAAGTAATGGAATTTTTGCAAGCACACCAAATAGCGGTCCTTCTGCTCCAGATATTCATTATCACCAAAATCCAAGAGCATTTACATCAGCGTGTACTGAGGAGTATTATGCAACGATACCAAACGTAACAATATCAGGAACTTCTGCTGTAAATCAAGGCATGCAATTTACTCTCACACTAACCAATAACGGGCAACCGTTTCCTTCTTTTCTTCAGCTAAATAATAGCAATTGGCGAATAAATGAAACCGGAAATTATTTTACTGAAGTACCAAATACTAGGACGACTACATCTATTACCTTAATCGCTAATAATTTGACAGGTAGTTCTGATATAAGATATAATCTTGTAACTGGCTGTAACGGCCCTAATTTTTTCAGAGTAAAAACAGTGCAAGTATTGCCTAATTGCACGGGTACTCTGAATGGCGGGTCATTATACACCTTTAATTATGTGCCTGCTGGCTCTAATCAGGTAGTGATGTTTCTGAGTACATGGACATGGGTGAAGACTTCAGGTAACGCAAGCTGGAGTACCGCCAATGGTGGCAAGAATATGACATTTACAGTCAGTTCTGGTTGTACAACCTTTAATGCTTACAACGCGAGTTGTAACCTTACATTCACTTTTTGCAAAAGTTCATCCTTTGCTGCATACACTGTTATGGACATGAAAACCCTAAAAGTTATCAAGGAGGGAAAAATCGAAAATATTGAAGACGTTAATGCACTGCTGGATGAATTGCCTTCTGGTGGATATATTATAAACATAGATGGTAACACTACCCGATACGTTAAATCTAACTAGATTATAGATTACTTTTTTATAAAAGTATTAATTAAACCTACTATATTATGAAGCTATCCTTTATCATAATTCTCCTTTTTGTGACAATATTGAATGGATGCGACAACCCTACTGATTTTGATAATGGGCCTTGTAAATTTGCACCGCCTGAATCTAAGTTTCCTATATTTCGATCTTGCGAGGAATGTTATTTTAATCTTAAATTTCAAAACAAAGAATATTTTTTTGCCGGGAATCAACTTGAGTCTGGAGGTGGCGGTCCAGGTTGGAGACCAGAAAGAAATATTTTAGTTCAAAGTAAATACAACTCCTTTCTATCCTTTTATTTGGTGTCGCCTTCTTCAGATGAGTTACTCAATAACAGCATTGGTGTAAAATCAGCACTTTTGGAATCGTCCGCTATTTCTAAATTAAATGACTCCCCCCCTCCAGTATCTGTATCCTTGGGTATTTACAACTATTGCAAGACTTTTTTTGAACCTGTCACGGGAGACATCAGCCAGTCATATCATTTAATAACCAAAACAGAACTCATTCAATCTTCCTTTATGGGCAGCATAGGCGGCAGCATTGAACAATATCAAAACCACATCTATTATTGTTATGGAGAGATAAAGGCAACATTTGTGATTAATGGGGAGAACCAGATTGTCACTGCCACCTATAAAGTTAAAGCTGAGATATGGGAGAAACTATAGAACCACCTAATATTTACCCTTTGCAAAAGTTCATCCTTTGCTGCATACACTGTTATGGATATGAAAACCCTTAGGGTTATAGAGGAAGGAAAAGTGGAGAATATCGAAGAAATAAATGCATTACTAGATGAATTACCTTCTGGTGGATATGTTGTAAATATTGATGGCAACACCACCCGGTATATTAAATCAAATTCGAGATGCAATGAAGCTATCATACCTATTCATTTTCATTTTTGGTTCACTTTCTATTGGTTGCGACAACCCTACTGATTTTGATAACGGGCCTTGCAAATTTGCACCGCCAGAATCTAATTTCCCTGTAATTTCACTAACTTGCGAGGAATGTTTTTTTAATCTCAGATTTAATGGCAAAGAATATTCATTTCCTGGGAATAAGATTTCCTCACCTTTTGGTGGTAACTGGTCTCAAATGACCAATGTTTTTTTATCTTTTTATTTAGTTCCACCAAATTCGGATGAAGCAATAAATAGCAGTGTCGATATAAAAACACCATTGATGAAAATGGCAACTATAACTAAATTGAACGATTCACCGCCATTGGTATCCACAGCATTTGGTATTTATAATTATTGCAATGACTTTTTTGAACCAATAACTGACGACATCAGTAAATCACATCATCAAATTACAGATGTAAAGCTAATAGATTCTTATCCAACGGAGATAAATACCGAGCCTTATCAATTATTTGTCTTTTATTTAACCGGAGAATTACAGGCTACCTTTATTATCAACGGAGAAACTCAGCTTGTAACTGCTGAGTATAAAATAAAATCAAGAATTTACTAGAAATTATAAATGAACTAATTTTACTCAGACAACATTGACCAAATTGTTACTGTTGTCAATTAACTCCGTTGACAATTGGCCTTTCGAAGCCCAACTGGCCACAACAAAAAGTTTATGCCAGCTGCTGGTTTGGTGTAGTTATAAAGTTTAGTTTTCTTAATTTCGTTCGGCCACGTGGGACAAAGACGCGCTTCGAAATCCGCAGCCGTCATAAACTCAAACGTTGTGGCTCATGCCCGGACAACCCATTCAAGTAAACTAAATGAGTTAATTCAAAAATAGTTATTATTGACAAACAGTTAACAAAAAAGTATGGACAATAACATTCTCACAATTCAACTAAAACCAAGTTACTCATCAACAGCCGAGAGCATGGGCTTTAACTTACAGACAGACGAAATAGATAGTGAAGCAGTCTTATTTAACCAAGGACTTGACATTGATGAAATGGAAGTCGAGGTGGGTGAAGAATTCAAAATATCCTCTCAATTTGAAAATGGTATTGTTTCGTGTGAGGAGAATAATTATAAATTGATCGCAAAAGATGAAAATGGTAGAGTAAAGACAACGGAAAATGAAATATCTATCTTTCTAGAACCCGGGAAGTATTTGTTTCACGATGATGGAATAACCATAGAGAAAATAACTTAGAAAAAATACAAATTTAGTGCGCATGAACAGAAAATAAAGATGAACAATTAATAAAATTGATATATGAAAATTGCAGCTGGAATTATTGGAATATTAAGCGGAATCTTTGGAGTTATTGGTGGTTTCCTACAAACTGGAGCAGGTGTAATCGTTGATGATAGCATGGCAGAAAATGGGGCTAAAGCATTTTGGGTTTCATGGTTGATAATCATTTTATCAAGTATAGTATTAGCAAAGCCTAAATTGCCAGGTCTTTTGTTACTTATTGTAGGAGGTGCAGCGTTCTCTTATGGAAATTATTTTTCAGCACCGTTTGCAATTGTCGCAGGCTTAATAGCTATACTTTCACCAATACAAAAAAGCGAAACAAATGACAATCTATCCGGACACTCAAAAAAAACAAATCTCTCCAATGAAGAAAAAATAAGACTTTACGAGGAGAAATACCGCAAATCCAAGTGAGACCTATGAAAATAAAGCTTTTTAAAAATCCAACGACACTAATATTAATCTCCCTTTTATTTAGTCTTAGTTGCTCGACTGATTTAACTAACCCAGAGGAAGTTGTAAAAAAATATAGGCAATTAACAACAACCCATAAAGATGATGAAATCTATGATACGTATTTATCAAAAGCTTCAAAGGAGACAATTGACAAAGAAACCTTCCTAAATCTAAGGGCAAAAACTGAATGGAAAGAAGAAATTCTTTCAAGCGAAATAACTTTAATAAAGGACGACACATCCGCTATAAAAAGATTTCAAGTCATTGAGACCACCAAAATAGGAACTCAGCAATCTAAAAATGTATACTATTACTCGTTGACCAAAGAGGGCAATCAATGGAAGATAATATGGACAGGTCAGCTATTGATATCTGCTGACGAAAAAATTAATGAGAATCATTGTGTCGAAGCAATATTATTATCTGAAAAAGCCCTAAAACTAAATCCATTTGACACAAGAGCCTTGCGAAAAATTGCCAATTGCTCTTTACAGAATGAAAAATTATTGCAAAAAGACAGGGAAAGTGAGGCTATGAAATACTTTGAGCGCGCCATCGCCCTAGAAAAGAACAACCTCAATATCTATAAAGACATTACAAAATACTTTCTTTCAATTGGTGACAATCAAACCTCGCTTAAGTACTTTTTAATGGGTAGTGAATTTGCGATTGATGAAATTGAGAGATCAAACTTCTTAGCAAATGTAGCCGGTATACACTACACATTAAAAGATTTCACTAATGCCGAAACTTTTATAGCACAAAGTATTAAGACCGACCCCGAAGGTACATTTAATTGGTATCTCCAAGGCAAAATATTTCATAGCCAAAACAAAATTACTGATGCAATTAATTCTTACAAAGAGGCTGCTGAACTTCCTCCAATGGATTCTCTAAGACAAGGTGAGTTATTTTGTAATTACTCAAGTTGCCTTCTTTCTGAAAATAATTGTGAGTCTGCCACGTATTATTTTAACAAAGCTATGAACACAACTCCAGCTAATAAGGAAAATGAAGCAACTCTTTCAATGCTCAAACAAATTCGACCAAAACTCTACGAGTGCTTTTTATTAGTTCAAAAAGAATTTGAAAAAGGACAACAAGATTTCAATAAGCAATATAATTCAACTAGTAATCAAGCAAAGGCTTCATACATTTTTAATGAAGCTAATACTTGGTCGACTGAATATATGGCCAAAAGAAGTAATGGCCTTAATAACTGGCAAGGTAGATTGACAAACATCTATACTGACAAAGGAGGACAAGAAGCGACAGTTACGATTGAATCAAGAAGCATCACATATCATTCAACTATTTCATACAATAGCACTGTTTACAAAATGCTAATGGACGTTGACGAAGAAGAAACAGTAATTTTTAGCGGACAATTTGAGACGAAGGACAATTTATTGAAAGAGAGAAGTGTGACCGAATCTGGCAGAATGTATAACCCTGAGTTTGAAATAACGCTGACTTCTATAAATAAAAAGTAGGCTGACAGTTTTCAAAATGAAGTACCGGTTAGGCACGAGCCACAACAAAATGTTTCTGCAATGGTGCCGTGACGAGTTGGTTTAAAGTTTTATCTTCGTTCAACGTTTAGTTTCGTGGGACAGGACGCGGCTTCGAAAAGGCACCACTGCAGAAACACAAACGTTGTGCACAATAGTTTTTAGACAAATATGTTTTACCATATACAGATACATCATATAAACAGGGCTGACGAGTGTAAGATTAACTTGACAGAGGAAGAATTAATTGAAAGAATCGTGATACCGTATGAAAGTGGGGTTCCTATTGTAATCAATGGGACAACCATCAAACTTGAACTGATTAATCGGATAAAAATATTTGAAACGGAGGACAACTTAGACACTGTTGTTGAGGGCTTCGAAAATAGACGTAGAGCCGAAAGAAATCCGTACAAAATATTTGACCCATCACCAACATGGAAAGCGATAGAGACGGGGAAAGACGTTACGGACAAATACATAGCTGGACCAGCCGGACACAAAAAGAGAGAGCCGGCTCCAAAAGTTCGCGAAAGTAGCGTTACAAAACTGGCTGCAAAGTCGACTGATAAAGAGAAAATTTTTGTCGTACATGGACACGACAACGCACTGAAAGACGAGACTTGCGTTTTTCTTTCGGCCATCGGTTTTAATCCGATTGTTTTACATAGACAACCTGACGGTGGACTTACAATTATTGAAAAGTTTGAGAAATACTCTGACGTAAAGTATGCTGTTGTTTTATTGACACCGGACGACTTCGGAATGAAGTCAGACGAACTTAAAAAAGCAGAAGGTGAGCGACAAGGAGAATTTAGAGCACGACAAAATGTAATTTTTGAATTAGGGTTCTTTATCGGCCGACTCGGTCGACAATCGGTTTGCTGTCTATTTAAAAATGTTGAGTTGCCATCAGACATTACAGGACTGATTTATAAGAAAGTGAATAAATCAGTTGACGAAATCGGATATGAAATAATTAAGGAATTGAAAGCAGCGGGACTACATCCTAAATTGGAGTAGAAAACTACTGTGCACAACAAAATGTTTCTGCAATGGTGCGGTGAGGTACAAGCTATAAGTTTTTATCTTCGTTCCACGTTTGGTTTCGTGGGACAGGACGC
>JAWXBH010000216.1:0-20743 GCA_034439935.1 bacterium | reverse complement strand
ACATAAGAATCAGTAAATAAATTTTACTGAAACTTCTGTTTAAATTTATCGATGGTAAACTTAAGACCTTCTTCAAAATTTATCCTTGGACTATAATTTATTTTGCTTTTAGCCAGTTCTATATTGGCAAACGAATGTTTTATATCTCCGGCTCTCGGGGACTCATACTTTGGCTTTATATCTTTATTCAAAATTCTGTTTACACTCTCTGAAAGTTCATTTAATGTAATCCTTGAATGGCAGGCACAATTCATAACTAATCCGGATTCACAATCCGAAGTTGCAGCAAGAATATTGGCTTCGACTATATTCGATACAAAAGTAAAATCTCTTGACTGTTCACCATCTCCGTAAATTACGGGCTGTTCATCATTCAGAATAGCTTTAATAAACTTAGGGATTACGGCGGAGTATTGAGAAGATGGGTCCTGATTCGGTCCGAACACATTAAAATATCTTAAGGCAATTGTTTCCAGTCCGTAAATTCGTGAGAATACATTACAATACTTTTCACCGGCAAGCTTTGTCACCGCATACGGTGAAAGAGGATTTGTAAGCATTCCTTCATGCTTGGGAAGCTCAGGATTGTCTCCGTAAACTGAAGACGAAGATGCGTAAACCACTCTCCTTACATTCCCTGTTACAGCAGCTTCAAGTATATTGAGGGTACCGCTGACATTTACCTCATTTGTTGTAATAGGATCTTTTATCGACCTCGGCACAGATGGTAATGCTGCCTGATGCAGTATTATATCAATGCCTTTCACTGCCTGCTGGACTATATGGTAGCTTCTGATGTCGCCTTCAATGAGCTCTGCATCTTTTTCAATGCTTTTAAGATTTTCCCTTTTTCCCGAAGAAAAGTTATCAAGTATTCTTACAGTATGTCCCTGTTCAATCAGCACCTGCGAAATATTTGACCCGATAAATCCGGCTCCACCAGAAACTAGGAATTTCAATTTTGACATTTTAAATTTTAAATTTTTTGAGGTAAGTTATAGTATCCTGATAGTTTGAATTATTTACAGCTCCGCTAATAGACTTACATTGAAAAATTTCTAAGTCACTAAATGATTTGTTAAACAGTTATTTTAATTTTCTGCAATATAAATAACTCCGGTTAACTCTATATTAAATACCAGAGTCAGATGACCTTACAATACTAACTTCATTTGAATTTAAAATAATACTAAAAGAGTAAGAAAGCTCATCAAGATTTACAGTAAGTTTGTAATTTCCTCTGAATTCATTTACATATCCTTTCATGCCTTTGAAAATTCCGCGTGTCACCATTATCATATCACCTTTTTTTATTTTTTTATCCTCAATGCTTATTTTTTCAGGTTCAGCTATCGCCTGTTTTATCAGTTCGATTTCTCTTTCACTTACGTTTGCAGGTCTTTTTTCATAAAAAATATACCTGAGAGCACCGAAGGTTTCGGTAATTGCCCTTAATCTTTCCTCTTCATTGCCGCGAACAAAAACGTAACCTGAAAACAAAGGAACCTGGATCTTTTTTTTTCTGTCAGACCAAATTCTTATCTTTTCCATGAATGGAACAAAAACTTCAATCTGCTTTTGTTGTATCTGAAGCAGTACATGGTTTTCGTTTCTGGGTTTTGTCTGCAATACGAACCAACTTTTTTCATCGGTTTTCATATAATCCCCCGGACAACTTACTTTTTTACAATTGAAACCAAAAGAATACCTATAGAAATAAGTACTGCTGAAATGCTCAGAATAAAATTTACATTATCCCTCGCAAAATATCTCGGCTCACCTGTGAGTATAAGAATGTCACCGGGTATCATCTCCGAATTATATTTTGATTTCGAACTGACTCTCTCTTCCCAGAATAAATCATTATAGTTTAATTCAATGACTCGGTCTTCTGTAATCCTCAGACTGTCATTTTTCGGTCGGAATAACCTGATGTCCTCAAGCTTTGTTTCTGTAAGCGGTCCGCCGCTGTAAGAAATCAGATCCATTATTGTGGAGCCTTTGGGAATAAGGTATTTGCCGGGAAACTTTACATAACCCCAAACATTCACTTCAATATTCACTTTGTCCTTGTCTCCGTAATTGTAAAAACCACCCTGCTGACTAGTCAGCATGTCATTTCCGACTTTTTGCCTGTCAACCTGTGAGAAAATTATTGCGGGAATGGATAAGAAAATTAAGGTGAATGCTTTTAAAAGTTTTAAATTCAAATACCTTTGTGTGATAAGATTTAATAGATTTATCAAACATAAAAAAAAATCAACATAAATTAAAGTCTGAACTGATATTTAATCCTCACTCTTACATTATCGCTTTACAAGTTGAATTTGAAAATATTGATATAAAATAAGTATATAACTTATCGTTAACAGTCATCCAATGAAAATTTAGTATACAATTATCATTTTACAAATCGTTTCATTTAATAATTTGTTTGACATATAGACTGATTCCATTAGAAACCTATAAAGTAATATTTATTAAGTTGAAATAGTGGTTTAAAGCTTATATCTTTGTATGCAAAAATGAAAAAAAATCAAATAAAAGACTAAATAATTTTGAAAATTATTTAGTTTTTTATTTTTTACAATTCTCACAGATCATACAGTTGATATTTATAAAGAGATCATATCCGAATTCCGTAACTAATATATTGCAATAGTGAATAAACCAAGTTTAAACGGCGTAACTACACATTCCAAAAATGGATTTAATGAAATTCCCAATTCAAAGGATAATTTCAAGCATTATCTGAGTATAATCCGCTCCAACCTACTTCCAATACTCTTTATTACTTTAGCAAGCCTCACCTTTACAATAATTTATGTATTGTATGCAAAGGACATTTATAAGTCAACTGCAACGATCAAGATAAACCGTCCGCAGGGTAGTGTTTTAAGTTCAAGTCTGATACCTGAATTCCAGGACTTTATAACCGACAGGTACATATCAAATGAGATCGAAGTTCTAAAGAGCTATAGGATAAGAGAAAGTGTCGCGGCAAATCTACTGGATACATTCAAAGTTTCGCAGGACAGAGAAAAATTTTATTATATATTCAATCAAAACGGTGAAGAACCAAATACACTTATTTCACAGCTTGCACTGGCGGATATTTTGTCAGGTCTTGTTAAGATAGATCAGAAACGCGGACTTGACGTAGTTGATATCGTTGTCGAAAGCCCGGCAAAGTATGAGGCGATGCTGATCGCAAATCTTTATTCTAAGGTATATCAGATCTTCAGTCTTGATCTTTCGCGTGAAGAGCTTACCAATCTTACCGGCTATCTTCAGGAAGAAAAAGAAAAAAAATCCAAAGAACTTGGAAAAGCTGAAGAAGAGCTTGAGAGCTATCAGAGAGCTGGCGGACTTATATTACTTGACGCTCAGGTAAAAAACCTTGTGGAAAATATTTCACAGCTTGAAGCTCAGAAAAATGCAGCATCCATTGAGCTCAGTAGCAGGGAAAAGGAATACAACAGTTTGAATTCAGAACTGGAAAGAATTGATCCTACACTGGTAACCTATCTCAAAGGTAAAGTTGATGAATTATATATAAATGATATTCAGACAAAGATCGCGGAGCTTGAATCCAAAAGAGACATCGAAGCTTCCATTCCTCAGGATGAAGCACTAAGGAACAAGACTATTGCCGAATACGACAGAAAAATCGATCCTTTAAAGAAGACCCTTGACGATAAATTTAAGATACTTGAATCAAGTTTGTATTCAAGCACACCCGAAGAGCGGAGAGTAATTGCACAGCGAGTGATCGAGGCAAATGTCGGTGTCCAGTCCTATTCAGCGAAAGTAAATTCACTTTCAAGAATGCTGACAAAGTATGAAGATCAGTTCTCAAAGCTTCCTGCTCAAAGCATAGAGTTCGCCAAGCTTGAAAGAAACCGCAAGGCGACCGAAAAACTTTATTTAATACTTGAAGAGAAATATCAGGAAGCAAAGATCAACGAGAGGATCAAGCTTGGTACGGTCTTAGTGATTGCTCCCGGCATTATCGCTGCAAAGCCATCAAAGCCAAACCGCACACTAATTGTCTTTATGGGACTTGTTCTTGGTCTGACTGCAAGTTTAGGGTATGCATTTACAAGAAATTATTTTGATCATACTGTAAAAAGTCCGGATGAGATTGAAAATAATGGCATCAGTGTTCTTTCATGGATACCGGCAATTGAAGAACTAAAAAGTAAAAATCCCGGTGAAGAATTTATAGTAGCAAACAAACCAAAGTCACCTCCTTCGGAAGCATTCAAAGCGCTGAGAACGAGAGTACAATATGCAAAGCTTGAAGAGACTCCAATTAAGACAATTCTTTTAACAAGCTCTGTTCCGGCAGAAGGTAAGACAACTATTTCAGTTAACCTTGCAGGAAGTCTGGCGCAGATGGATAAAAAGGTTTTATTGCTTGACTGTGATCTTCGCAAGCCGAGGATACACACAATTTTCAATGAGGACAGGTATCCGGGTTTGAGCGATTATCTTTTTGCAAATGCTACATTAGAGGAAATAACACGAAAGACTCACGTAAATAATCTTGATCTTATCACTAGCGGAACGATTCCACCGAATCCTTCAGAGCTGCTTGCATCAAAGCAGATGAAAGCGTTTATTGAAAAGATGAAAGAGAAGTATGATTTTATTGTGATCGATTCACCGCCGTTCATTTCTGTTACCGACGCGGAGATCCTGTTCAGGATAGCGGACGGAACAATATTAGTGCTTAGAGCCGGCAAGACACCTGCTGATGCATTCTACAGAACATGTGAAAAGCTCAAGAGCATTGATCACCATAATTTCCTTGGAGTTGTTTTTAACAACTTCAGCTATAAGAGCGCTTACGGTTATTATTATAATTACTATTATTACTACTCCAGACCTACAGGCGAAAAATCTAAAAAGAACGGAGTTACAACATCATCTTCATAATTCCCCTTAAAAAAATTTAGCTCAACTATATTTTCCAAAATCTTTTATTAAACTTTTAATTACATGAAAGGAAATTTTTGAATTTAAAAGATAAAGTAAGACAGAACAATTTTACGGTCGGCATAATAGGTCTGGGATATGTTGGACTCCCGCTCGCACTTGAATTTGCTCATAAAGGAATTAAAGTGATCGGATTCGACCTTGATGATTTCAAAATAAAAAAAATCTTAAAGGAAAAAAAATCTTACATAAAGCACATACCATCCGAAAAAATAAAAAGCGCTGTTGACAATAAAAAACTGACGGCAACTACAGACTTTGCCAAGCTTCCACAGGCGGATGCAGTAATTATATGTGTGCCGACTCCATTAAATCATAACCGCGAGCCGGATATGAGCTATGTCGTCAGTACTGCAGAAATGATCGGTAAGTATTTAAGGAAAGGTCAGTTTGTCTCTCTTGAGAGCACTACCTACCCCGGCACGACAGATGAAATTCTTTTAAAGATATTCGAAGCCAAAGGTCTCAAAGTCGGAAAAGATTTTTATCTTTGCTTTTCACCTGAAAGGGAAGATCCGAATAATGAAAAATATTCAACTGCTACCATACCAAAAGTTCTGGGCGGTGTAACAAAGGAATGTCTGGAAATTGGCACGGCGATCTACGAAAAAGTGATAGTCAAGATCGTTCCGGTGTCATCTACCAAAGCTGCGGAGTCAACCAAGCTTCTTGAAAATATTTTTCGGTCAATTAACATTGCGTTGGTAAATGAGCTAAAAGTTGTATTTGACAGAATGGGAATAGATGTATGGGAAGTCATCGACGCCGCGGCTACAAAGCCGTTTGGTTTTACTGCGTTTTATCCGGGACCCGGTCTTGGAGGACATTGCATCCCTATCGATCCATTCTATCTTACATGGAAGGCAAGAGAATATGAGATCTCGACTAAGTTCATCGAGCTGGCAGGCGAGATAAATACTTTCATGCCCGAATACGTTGTAAGTAAAGTTTATCACGCGCTTAATGAAAATAAAAAATGCCTTAACGGAGCAAAAATACTTCTGCTAGGGCTTGCATATAAAAAGGATATCGATGACCTTCGTGAATCCCCTTCCCTGAAACTGATAGAATTGCTTCAGGATGAAGGTGCTGTTGTTGATTATAATGATGAATATGTAACAACGATCCCAAAACTAAGGAAATATGAATTTAATAAAAAATCAGTCAAGCTTACCAAGCAGAACATTGCAAAATATGATCTGATACTGCTTTCAACCGATCATACTTATTATGATCACAAGCTTATCTTTGATAATGCTAAGATCATTGTTGATACAAGGAATGCTTTCAAGAAATTCAAAGCAAAAAAATTATACAAGGCATAATGAATATTGATTTTAACATTGCTGTGATCGGCTGCGGGAAATGGGGAATGAATCATGTGAAGACTGCTCATAAACTTTTTGGGGACAACTTAAAATACTGCTGCGATAATTACATTCAAAGCGAGACCGGCGTAAAGAAGGTTTCTGATAAGATAATTTTCATAACTGCTCCTGAAAAAATCCTGAATGATGAAACTGTCAGAGCTGTCATAGTTGCATCTCCGGCTGAAACACATTTTCAAATTACAAAGCAGCTCCTTGAAAACGGAAAGAATGTTCTGGTAGAAAAGCCCATTACATTAAATTCAGATGAAGCAAAAATTCTTTACGACATTGCGAAGAAGAAAAATCTTGTGTTAATGGTCGGACATCTTTTATTGTTTCATCCCGCGATCTTAAAGATAAAAGAATTTCTTGATGAAGACCGGCTTGGAAAGCTTCAGTATATTTACAGCAACCGACTGAATCTCGGTACAATAAGAACTGAAGAAAATATCTTATGGAGCTTTGCGCCTCACGATATTTCCGTAATACAATATTTCATAGGCGAAGTGCCGCAGGAAGTAAAGGCGACGGGCGCGATCTTTGTTCAGCATGAGATACAGGATACAACTCTTACTTATCTGAAGTTCGCAAACAACATTCACGCACACATTTATGTAAGCTGGCTTCATCCGTTCAAAGAGCAGCGGCTTGTTGTCATCGGAGATAAATCGATGATGGTGTTTGAAGATACGCTGAGTGAGAACAAGCTGAAGTTTTACAGGAAAGGTTTTGAAATGGTCAATGGTGTTCCGGTAAAGATGGATTCGGAATTTGAGAATATTGAGTTTGATAAGACATCACCTCTTGAGCTTGAGCAGATTCATTTTGTTGAATGTATAATCAACGGAAGCACGCCGAGAGCTGACGGTAAAAATGCAATTGAAGTGCTTGAAACTCTTGAAAGAGCTCAGCATGAATTAGGAAAATTATAAAAAAAAGTTTATGTCAAATTATAAAGTTCACCCAACCGCGATCGTCGACGACAATGTTGAGATCGGAGACGGCACATCGATTTGGCATTTCTCACATGTCCAGCCCGGCGCAAAGATCGGAAGCAAATGTACACTTGGACAGAATGTCAATGTCGCAAACAATGTTTCGATCGGCAACTACTGTAAAATTCAGAATAATGTATCGGTCTATGAAGGAGTGACACTTGAGGATTATGTATTTTGCGGTCCTTCGATGGTTTTCACAAACATACTTTTACCAAAGTGCAAATATCCCCAGCGCGGAGCTGAGTTTTACACCAATACTCTTGTAAAGGAGGGTGCTTCCATTGGCGCCAATGCAACAATTGTCTGCGGAACAACAGTAGGCAGACATACCCTTATCGGTGCGGGTACAGTCGTCACCAAAGATGTTCCTGACTACGCGCTTGTAGTGGGCAATCCGGGTAAAATAATCGGCTGGGTAAGTGAAGCAGGAAAGAGACTGGAGTTTGATAAAGAAGGTTTTGCCTTTTGTGAGCGTTCGGATAAAAAATATAAATTTGAAAACGGCAAAGTTAGCGAAGTGAGTAAGTAAGTAAGTAAGTAAGTAAGTAAGTATTGCATTAGATATCTTAGAATGGAAAATTTATTTTCTATTCGCAAATCACCTCTGAAATTTCCGGGCAGACTACAGGATAAAATTTTTTTGAAATTAATTACATTCATAATAGTGTTCATATTTAATTAATATTATTGAATGTCACCCCGATACTGTCTAATTTAACTCCACACTAATCCAAATCTTATGAAATTTTTTATATTACCGGTACTTTTCTTAGCTCTGATGATAAAAGTCTGTCATGCTGATGATTACTGGACTGCTGTCCAATCCCCTACTACAAAGACCTTAAAAAAAATTACCTTTTTAAATGTGAATACCGGCTGGATGACCGGGGATTCCGGTGTGATAATAAAAACAACTAATGCCGGAGTCAATTGGTTAGTTCAGGATTCAAAGATCACAAACGACATTCATTCTCATTTTTTTCTCAATGAAAGAATTGGATGGGCTCTCGCGTGGGAAGTAAATTTCGGAAGCGAGATTTATCCTGGAACAATAATTTTAAGAACCAGCGATGGTGGGAATAACTGGACAAATGCATTATATCCCGACACCAATTATTACTTTAGTACAGTGTATTTCCTTGATTCTCTGAGGGGATTTTTAGGAGGCATACCTAAATTTTTATTATACACAACAAACGGAGGCACGAGCTGGAATGAAGTTGATTCCGATTCAATAAAAACCGACGGATATCCTGCTAAGAAAATTTCTTTTATTAATGCAACCACAGGCTACGCTGTCGGAGGATTGATGGATCTTGGAGGACTGATCTGGAAGACAACAAATGCAGGGATCAACTGGAGGTCATCCCCGGTAGGACCCGATGCTTTAACGGATATATTTTTTTATGGACAGGACACAATTTTTCTGGCTTCAGGGGATTTTAAGTTTGGGGCAACATATTACAGATCAATTGATAACGGTCAAAGCTGGACAAATTACGATCTTGGATATTTCGGGATAGTGACGGCTTTAAAATTCAGGACAAAGAAAGAAGGATGGATGACGATAGGTTATCAGCAGAAGTTTTTTCTTACAACAAACGGAGGCAACAACTGGATCAAGTTCGATCCCCCTGACAATTCACAGAACTTTGATTTTTCATTCCCTGATTCTACTCACGGTTGGTCCGCGGGTGTCAACGGAAAAATCCTGAAGTACACACGTCTTGTTAATATTCAAAATGAATATATAGAAAACCCAGGCTTCCGACTTTACCAGAACTACCCAAATCCTTTCAATCCTTCAACTGAGATCATATTTTCCATAGAATCAAAAAGCCGGGTAAAAATCACCGTTTATGATATTCTAGGAAAAGAGATAGCTGTTGTTACTGAAAGGATCTATAATCCGGGCAATTACAAAATAACATTTGACGCAGCAACTCAAAATCTGCCCAGCGGAATATATTTGTATGAATTAAATACAGGCACGCATAAACAAATTAACAAAATGATGCTGTTAAAATGATCATTTAGAAAATATTTTAACGAGTCCGGCTATTACAGCAATAATCGCTACTATAATAATTATTCCTACCCAGATACCCGTTTTAAAAACATCACCAATAAATTCACAGCCGTTAAGCATTAACGGTAATGACGATGCAAGGAAGAATGCTAAAAGCTTTTTCATGTTTTTAAGTTTAACTTGTTATCAAGAAATAATTCAGGATTAATATTGAATCTATCCTACCGGATTTCTTCCCTGAATTAACCTTATGATAACAACAACAACTGCAATCACCAATAATACATGAATGAAACCTCCCATTGTGTATGATGAAACCATACCGAGAACCCAGAGTACTACCAGAATTAGAATAATTGTCCACAACATTTTTCGCTCCTTAATTTAGTTTTTTTAAATTAGTACTTTATGAATGTTTCTTTTTGTTATAATTATTGTCGGCTTTATTATTTTCTGTTTCAGACTTAAAAACCTTCGATAGCTTTGAAGCTTCATCCATCAGCATTTCTTTTTCTTCCGAAATAAATCCTGACGCAGTATCGGCAGCAGAGGACACTTTCTTTTTTCCCTCTTCTACAATATACATTGCTCTTTCCTTTGCTTCGGTGATTATGCCTGAAGCGCGCTTCTTAGCATTGTCAACAACGTTTGAAGCCTCATTAAGAAGCTCATCTTTTTTATAATTTATATCCTTGCGAAGCTCCTTGCCGGTTTTAGGAGCATATAGCAATGCTGCTGCTGCACCTACTAAACCTCCTGTAAGTAATCCAAGAATAAATGCGTTTGAGCTATTTTTTTCTTTGAACATAATTTCTCCTTAAAGTTTTAGTTAATAAAAAATAATTTAAGACAGATCATTTACGGCTGTCATAAATTCATTGATCAAAAAAGGTTTGTCGAAATAAAAATTAATTCCTTCGTGTAAAGCTTTTTCCCGAAGTAATCTGTTTCCATGACCGGAGATCATAATTGCTTTTGTATCGGGATTCTCTTTTTTTGCTGCATCATAGATATCAATCCCTGTGAGTTCATCCTGAGAACCAAGATTATAATCCAGAACTAACAGGTTATATGAATTTTTCTGCTCACGCAATTTGAACATGGCTTCGTCAGCCTCAAGTGTATTGTCAACTTTGTGACCACTCTCTTTTAATATATCACACAATGTTTCATTCATGTATATATCATCTTCAACAACTAATATTTTCATGTCAAATTTCTTCAATTCGCTTATAGACATTAAATTTCCGTGCCAACCCATTCAGCTACTTATTTTGTTCTGTTTATGAAGAAAATGTAATTTCAATGGCTTAATAATTACAGTGCCTCATTAATGACTATGTATCACTGACTGACAATTGACGGAAATGTCAGTCGCCAAAAAACTACATTTTAATTGCAGCTCTGTTTCTGTAAATTAATTTTATACAATTTTAATGGAAATAAAATCTAACATAAGAAAACAGTTCAGAACAAATCTTGAAAGATTTGAAAGCAAACTGCCGCTTGAAAAATTTATTCCGGGTGCATTTCTGATATTCCTACTTTGCCTGTTTGTGCTATGCATACTTATATTCAGAAATATTCAGGAATATAACCAAGGTGTGGTTATGATCAACCGTACCAATGAAGTGATAAATAAAGTCAGTGATATACACTCCGAAATTATACAACTCCCGTTGTCCCGCAGAGGATTTGTTATCAGCGGTGATAAAAATTACCTGGACAATTTTGACCTAGTTTACAATAAACTCAAACAGAACATTTCTGAACTGAAAGTATTAACCAATGATAATAATGAACAGGTCATTGATATAGCAAAGCTGGATTCAATTTCAGAGGTAAATGTAAAAATATATAAGTCATCAATTTCTTCCTTCAATGAAGACACAATCGATGGACAACTTCAAATCGAATTTACAATCATCGGTCAAAAGAACCTGGAGCTGATGAATCAGCTTGTAAAAAAAATCCAGTTCAAAGAATTTGAACTCCTTAAAGACAGGAGAAGTCAGGTCGATAAAAGTAATTTAGACACACAGCTCATAATTATTATAACAGGAGCTTTTTCGTTCCTTGTAATAGGGCTTTCAATGCTGCTTTCGGACAAACTTATCAAAAAGAAAAACTTCGCCGAAAGATTGCTGATCAAATCTTATGGGGAGCTTGAGGATAAAGTAGAGGATCGAACTTCAGAGTTGAACGAAGTAAATTCAAAATTGATTGAACAAATTTCTATTCGTGAAAAAAATGAAAGATTTCTTAAGATTCAATACAAAGTTTCAAAAACCCTTATCGAATCAAAGTCTAAAGAGGAAGCAATAAAAAAGGTGCTTGAGGATATTTGCGGAGGGATCGAATGGAATTTTGGAGTGATCAGGGAGAGTAATGAAAATATAAATTTACTTAAAAAGGATTTCATCTGGAGTGATACAGGCATTATAGATGAGAAACTTCCTGAACTATACCTTGTATCAGACGGCTTTCAGAAAAAGACAGGACTTCAGGAGATTGAATTCAAAGAAAAAAAATCAAAATGGATAAGCGACATTGAAACAGCTCCAAATTTTATAAATAAAGATGATGCTCTGAAAATGGGCTGGAAGTCTGCGCTTGGTGTACCTATTTCAAATGGAAAAGAAGTAATCGGCGTGATCGAATGCTTCAGCAAAAAAAGTCACGAGGAAAGGAAGGATCTGATCGAAGTGCTTGAATCGGCAGGGAGGCAGATAGGAAATTTTATTGAAAGAATTAAAGCCGAAGAACTTCTGAACCAGTTAAATCTCCAGCTTGAGGAAAAGATAAAAGAAAGAACCATCCAGTTGTCCGCCACTCTGAATAAACTTGCAGCAGAAATACAAGAAAAGGAAAGCATTCAGAAAAAGATCGAATTATTTGCTTACGCGATCAAAAGTATCCGGGAATGTGTCTACATTGTTGATCATAAAGGTAAAATTGTATTTGTGAATGAAGCATTCGAAAAAGCATACTGTTATAAATCAGATGAACTGACAGGCAAACAGAATCCGATATTTGATACACTTGACCTGAAATCAGGTCTGAGGAAAGAGCTCGTCCAGAAATTCTCGCACGACAGTTGGAAAGGTGAGATTTTGACCATGCGCAACGACGGCACTTCATTTCCTACATTTTTATCTACAAACATAATCCATGATGATAGCGGTAAGACAGGAATGACAGTGGGAATTTGTCAGGATATATCCGAAATAAAAGAAGCCAGAGATTCTATAAGCAAATCAAACAACCTGCTTCTCCTTTTAAACGATATAATTCATCACACAAACAAAACTTTTGATTTTGAAGAATCACTCGGATATACAGTAAATAAAGTGTGCGGTTATTTAAAATGGGATGTTGGGGTATCCATTTTAAACGAATCCCGAAACAAAGCCGAGACGATTGTATGGAATGATAACATGGATGCTCATTTTGATAAGTTTAAAATTGTGTCAGAAGAGGGATTTTCAAATCTTGAAGAAGAGCCATTGCTAACGCTGAAGACAGGCAAAGCAGAATGGATAAATCTGGATAATGAAAAGCACAGAGCAAGCTCAAAAAGATTATCTGTAGCTTATGAGTGCGGTTTGAAAACCGGAATACGCGTGCCGATAATTGTTAATGGAAGTATTGCAGGTGTATTAAAATTTTTCAAGCAGGAAAGTCAGGAGCCGGACGAAAGTATACTCGGTTGCATTACAAATATCGGAATCGAGCTCGGAAGTCTTTTAGAAAAACTAGAAACAATAAACCTGATAAAAAAGAGTGAGAGTCTCCTTAACGATGCTCAGAAAATTGCCAAGATCGGAAGCTGGGAATGGGATGTTACATCAAACATGATCTCCTGGTCACAAGGAATGTACACAGTATTTGAGTTAACAGAAGATACTTTTAAGCCGACCTTCGAAGGATTTGTTGACAGGGTACATCCGGAAGACAGGGAAAAAGTAAAAAGCATTATGGGACAAGCCCTAAAAGAAAAATCGGGCTTTAAGTTCTTTTACCGATTACAAACGCCCTCAGGTAAAATAAAAACACTTAAATCGCAGGGTGAGATATATACAGACACAGAAGGTAATGTTGTGAGGATGTTCGGAACCGGTCATGACGTAACGGATGTGTGGGAAGCAGAAGAAAACCTGCGACTGAGCGAAATGAAGCTCCGTGAAGCGCAGCATCTTGCGAGTCTTGGAAGTTGGGAATGGGAGCCTCAAAGGAACAAGCTTGTCTTATCTGAAGAAGCATATAATATTTATGAAATTGACCCTTCCGAAGGCATACTCAGCAATGATGTCATAGCCAAACTTGTAATTGAGGAAGACAGACATATTTCAGAAGAGCTTATAAAAACAATTTACGAAAGACGTATCCATCCCGATACAAAACTAAGGATCAGGACGAAAAGCAATAAGGTTAAATACATAGAATCGATTGGTAAAGTATATACCGACAAGTCAGGTAAAATTGAACGCATTGTAGGAACCGTGATGGACATAACAAAGATCAAATCCGCAGAGGATGAGCTTAGAAAGATCAATCAAAAGTTAATTGATACACAGAAAGAGCTGATACATAATGAAAAGCTTGCAGCACTTGGAAGGTTTTCTTCGGGTATTGCACATGAGATAAGAAATCCCCTGGCAAACATAAGCAGTCTGGCGCAGCTTGTTATAAATGCAAATGTAGATGAGAAGAATAAAAAGCGGCTTAATTATATATTAGCAAACTCGGACATAGCAAATAAGATCATAAAAAATTTACTTAACTTTGCCTCACCCGAAGATTTGATATTTAAAAATGAAAGCATTAAAGCTATTTTAGAGAGTGTCATTAACAGCAACGAAGCGAGGAGTCTTGAAAAAAACATAAAGATCGAAAAAGATATTTCTGATAAATTACCTGAAATGTTCATTGACCGGCTCAGACTTGAAAATGCTTTCATGAATTTTGTCTCAAATGCGATCGATGCGATGCCAAAGGGCGGGACACTTACCATTCGGGCACTTGCGGATCAGCTCAATGATGAAGTTGTACTGGATTTCATAGATACCGGGATAGGAATAGCTCAGGAAAACATTGATAAGATCCTTGAGCCATTTTTTACCACCAAACACGAGGGTGTAGGGCTTGGAATGGGACTGGCGCACCAGACAATAAAATCACATGAAGGTTATTTCCACATTGAGAGCGTACCTGGGAAGGGCACACACATTCAGATAAAATTACCAATTAAAAAGATCATAACTTAGATGGAAAAAATATTAGTAATTGACGATAATGAAAGTGTAAGATTCGCTCTGACGGAGCTTCTTGAGGAGCACGGCTTTGAAGTAATTTCTTTTGACAACGGAACCGATGCTTTAAAAGACATTAGCACGTCAAACCACTGCGAACTTGTCATACTCGATATGAAGCTTCCGGGAATGAGCGGCATAGATATTTTAAAAGGCATTAAGTCAAAGAAATCCCACATACCGGTTATAATGCTTACAGCTTTCGGCGATATAAAAACTGCCGTTAATGCAATGAAGGAAGGCGCTACGGATTTTATTACAAAGCCGTTTGACAATGATTCGATGATAAAGACGATAAGAAAAACCCTTGAGATGAATTACCTTAAGCAGGAAGTAAATCTGCTGAGAAGGAAAGTTGAAAGCACATATAAGAACAGTGATGTAATAGGTAATTGTAAAAAGATGAAAGAAGTATTAGACCAGGTTCAAATTGTAGCGCCGAGTACACTGAGTGTTCTGATACAGGGAGAGAGCGGGACAGGTAAAGAGATCATAGCGTGCATGATCCATAAGGTAAGTGACAGAAAGGACAAGCCGTTTATTGCGGTTGACTGCGGAGCGATCCCGGAGAGTCTCATTGAAAGTGAATTGTTCGGTCATGAGAAGGGCGCATTCACAGATGCGCGAACAAGTAAAGAAGGAAAGTTTGAGCTTGCCAATGATGGAACGATATTTCTTGATGAGATCACGAATCTGTCTGATTCAAATCAGATAAAGCTATTGAGGGTAATTCAGGAAAGAAAGGTTACGCGACTTGGAGCGAAAAGTCCTGTCAAGCTTAATATCAGAATAATCTCTGCAACGAATATCAGATTGTCCGATGCAGTAAACAATAAAAATTTCCGGCAGGATCTGTACTACCGGATGAATGAATTTCACATTGATCTTCCGCCTCTGCGTGAAAGAAAAGAAGACATTAAATCATTTGTTCAGTATTTTATAAAGGATGCTAACAATGAACTGAATAAAAATGTCAGGGAAGTTGATGAAAAGATCCTTGATCAGCTTGTTAATCACAGTTGGCCCGGAAACGTCAGAGAGCTTAGAAACGTCATCCGCAGAGCTGTGCTTATGGCTAAAAATGACAGGATCGCTTCCATCTCGATCCCGGATGACATATACACACATATTTCCAAAAATGAGGATTTAAATTTATCAATGAATAATTATACCAAATCCATTGAGAAGGATCTGATCCTGAAGGCAATGGAAGATGCCAACGGAAACAAATCCAAAGCCGCAAAACTATTGAATATAAATGAACGAACATTTTACCGTAAGCTTAAGAGCCTAGGTATTTCCTGATTTTGCAATTGACTACTCACTATCTAAATCAGCTACTTATTAGCTGTCAAATCTGACATCTCTGTCAAATAATCTTATAATTTTTTACCGTAAATTACCTTATTTATTCCAAATAATAATGGCACGGTGTTTGTAATAAGGATTATCAAAATTCAATCAGACCAAACAGGAGGATTTTAAAATGAACCGCACATTAAATACAAGAACTGATTTAGAATCATTAAAAAGTCAGTATACAAAGAGTTTAAAAGACATTGATATGGAAATAAGATCCAGTGGTAAGTTTATGCAATGGAGATATGAATTAGCTGATCTAAGCGGTCAGTTGGAATACGAAAAAGATGAAATCATGTCCGCAGCAAGTGAGTCTACAGTGATTAGCGACGAGTCAACTGTTGTTCCCATAGATGACGAAAAACTAAAGAAAGATCTGTTTGATGTTAAAGATATCCCTGAGAAAAAAGAGATTAAAGATTCTAAATTAAATCCAAATAGCGAAACAGAATTCAAAGAGCCGGACCCCGACGAAAGGATTCACATAGCTGAATCAGAATCCGGAAACAAAGATCATCCTTTATAATTAATTAAGGATTTAATTATTAAAGAGCTTACGTAACAACCGAAACAACCTCACCAAGAACCTGTCAGCGCGATAAATTATGGGGGAATAATTTGTTGACAGGTTCTCCTTTTTTTAAAAGGAGATTTTTCCCTGAAACAAATATCACAAACACGTTCATTACACTAAATAATTAAGCTGATGAGTGATCTTTTTTTACTCTCGATAGAAAGCATAGCTATCTATCTGCTTGTAATATTTTGTTTAAGACTTATTGGAAAGAAAGGGCTTTCTGAGCTTTCAGTTCCCGATCTTGTATTGATAATTTTGATCGGAGAAGCATTAGGATCATTGATACCAGAAGAAAACCGATTTCTCAGTGCTATAGTATGCATCGCCTCTCTCACATTTGTAAATTTCCTTTTAGGACAATTCTTATTTAAATCTAAAAAGTTCAAAAAGCTTGTTGAAGGCTCTCCCATTGTGCTTGTTCGCAATGGCAGGGTATTTGATTCTAATTTAAGGTCAGAGAGAATCACAATGGATGATCTTGAGGAAGCAATGCGAAGCAAAGGAGTTAGCTCTGACTCTCTTGATAAGGTTGACCTTGCAATGCTGGAAACCGATGGAGAGATCAGCATATTGGTTAAAGATAAAAATTAATTTAATTTCATAATCTTAAGCGGGAGAAAATTTTGGAAAAAGAAATGAACACACTGGTTGAACACATTCAGAGACTGCGTGACAAGCAGTACATTCATGATTTTGTAATAGAGAAAGAAATGGTCTGCTCAAAGGAAACCAACGAAATATTTGAACCTGAAAATCTCATCATTGAAAGAACGTATCGCTACGAAGGGGATTCGAATCCCGATGATATGACAGTAGCTTACGGTATTGCAGCGCCAAGCGGAACAAAAGGAGTAATCATCGATGCTTACGGAACATACGCCAATCCAAAGATATCGGAAGCGGTAAGAAAAATTCCTGTGAGAGAAGTAGATGAAAATCAGGTAACTTCTTAAAACTTTAAATAATCATAATGGAAAAGAATCCTAAAAAAAATCTGTTTCCCTTAAGCTCAAAATATGACACTGAGTGGATAAAGAAAAATTCCATGGGTGAAAATGTGCTGTTTAATCTAGAGAGTCTTTGTGAAGTTATGAACTTCAATTCCGGAATGAGAGTACTCGATCTTGGCTGCGGAAAAGCTGCAAGCGCGATTTTCCTCGCAAAGGAATTCGGAGTGAAAGTTTACGCGATTGATCCTAAAGTCGATCCCGGAGATAATTTAAAAAGAATTACTGAAATGGGGTGTGAATGTCTTGTTACTCCGTTAAGGTTAGATGCAAGGATGCTTCCGTTTCCTCCTGAATATTTCGACGCGATCATTGCAGTGGATTCATTTATGTATTTCGGAACAGACATGGTTTACACGGAATACATAACAAATTTCTTAAAGCCAAAGGGGCAGATCGGGATTGTAGATATTTGTGTTAACAAGGAAATTGAGTGTATTAGCTGCATTGAGGACATACCAGCCTCATCAGGTGGTAACTTTAATTTCCTTCAGGAACTGGGATGGTGGTACAGGCACTGGCACAACAGCAATCTCCTTAAAATTGATAAAGCGGAGATCGTCCCTCATAATGATTTTATAAAAGACGAATATATAAAAGATGTTGAGCAAAGTAATAAAAAAGATATAATCGCTGAAGAGCTAAAACGGGACAGTCAAAAACATATCAATGTATTCAGAATGGTAGCTGAAAAATACGAAACTGTCTTTCACCAAAATTTTAATCTGAGCAGAAATATCATTTTCTGAAATAGATAATTTGCAATCTTATTCGGCAATCGTGAACAAATTCCATTTAAGAGATACCTGGGGACTTGTTGTACAGACCTACTATGAATTTTTAGATGACAAAGCTCTAAAGATGTCTGCTGCACTATCTTATTACGCCTCTTTTTCTTTGGGTCCTTTACTCATTATTATTGTCAGCGTTGCCGGATTTATTTTTGGTGATGAAGCTGCTCGCGGCGAGATATTCAAGCAAATAAATTATCTCATCGGCAATGACGGTGCGCAAATGGTTGAAACCATTCTCAAAGGAGCTTCTGACAAACCCACAGGAATAATAGCAACTTTACTTAGTCTCGTTTTTCTTCTGCTTGGGGCGATAGGTATATTCGTTGAGCTGCAGGAATCACTGAATGTAATCTGGGGTGTCGAGCTGAAACCCGGAAGAGGGATATGGGGATTTGTAAAAACCCGTCTTGTATCATTTTCAATGATCGTTGCAACCGGCTTTTTGCTTATGATATCACTTGTGATCAATACTGCCATATCATTATTCAGCAGCTACCTCTCTGATGTTTTGGAAGGTTTACCAGAACTTGCTCAGGTATTTAACATTCTTTCTTCATTTATAGTAATAGCCCTTCTATTCGCGCTGATCTTCAAATACCTTCCGGACGTAAAGATAAGCTGGCGATATGTATGGCTTGGCGCATTTATAACATCCGCGTTGTTTACATTGGGAAAATTTCTGATCGGATTATATCTCGGGAACAGTTCATACAGCTCGACATACGGAGCAGCTGCATCACTTGTAATACTTTTTATATGGATATATTACTCAGGAGTGATCTTATTTTTTGGAGCGGAGTTCACCCAGGTATATAGAAAAAGATACGGAGCAGTTCCTTTAAAAGCCGGCGATGACGGAGTTATAATTCCGAAAGTGTCAGAGCTTGTTAAGGAATTAACGGAAGAAGCTGAGAAGAAGCAACAACGATAACTTCCGGGTACTCTCTGGGGCTTTGATGAATTTATTGGATCAAAAATACTTCGCAACGATCTCATCAGCAAGAGCATAGCCATTTCCATTCAGATAAAATCTGACATTACTTAACTCTGCATAATTATCCTTTAAAAGTTCATCAATTGATGCTTTATATTTTTCCATAAATACTTCCTTAAAAATTTTCTCAAACTCAGCAAGATCAACCCCGGTGCTTCTTAAAGCTAGCATTAAATATTCAAGCATCTTCTGTTCGGGTGAAAGTAAATATTTATTTTCAACGGGCAGCTTATTTTGCACAAGGTCTGAATTGTAACGGATGATGTCCCTGTAATTATTCCAACGAACACCGTCAACCATTGAATGAGCGGACGGTCCGAATCCAATATAGTTTTGATACTGCCAGTATTTCAGATTATGCATACACTGAAAACCTTCCACTGAAAAGTTGGATACTTCATAATGTCCAAAGCCCAATGATGTAAGACTTTCAGAGACATGACCGTACATTTCAGCTTCCATGCTGTCTGTATTCTTCTTTACAAGTTTTTTCTGATAAGCTTTGTAGAGCGGCGTTCTTTCCTCATAGGTAAGAGTGTATGCCGAGATATGCCGGACTCCGAGTGATACAGCTTTCATCAATGAAAAGTCTAGATCTTCAAGCGACTGATCGGGCAGTGAATAGATTATGTCGGCATTAATGTTGTCCAGATGCTTTAAAGATTTTGTTATCACTGTTTCGGCTTCCTCTGATGTATGCTGACGTGTGAGAAATTTAAGCTCTTCGTTTTTGAAAGACTGAACTCCCAGACTGAGCCTGTTTACACCGGCAGCTTTGTAATCCGCAATATCACTGATCAGAAAATCTTCCGGGTTTGCTTCAATGGTAATTTCAGCATTTGATGAGATCTGAAAATATTTATTCAGATGTTCAATGATATCAGAAACTTGATAATGCGTGAGCAAAGAAGGTGTTCCGCCTCCGAAGAATATTGTATCAAAATTTCCCTTATTATGTTCTTCAGATGTGATCTGAATTTCTTTTTTCAGATTCACTACAAACTTATCTATCAGACTTGTATTTGTAATGAGATAGAAATCGCAGTAGCTGCATCTCTTGTTGCAGAATGGGATATGAATGTATATGCCGGACAAATGCTTAAGTTGAAAGTTGAAAGTTAAAAGTTGAAAGTTGAAAGTTAAAAGTTGAAAGTTAAAAGTTGAAAGTTGAAAGTTGAAAGTTAAAAGTTGAAAGTTAAAAGTTAAAAGTTAAAAGTTAAAAGTTGAAAGTTGAAAGTTAAAAGTTAAAAGTTAAAAGTTAAAAGTTGAAAGTTGAAAGTTGAAAGTTAAAAGTTGAAAGTT
>JAWXBH010000215.1:0-15966 GCA_034439935.1 bacterium | reverse complement strand
GGTTTTAAGTCCCCTGATTGCTATAATAATCAACTACTTATTATATAAACTTCAAATAATGTTCATTAGAAAATTTTCGTATTGAAAAATCCGGGATTATTTAACTTTTAATAGTTTTGTCAAATATTTATCTTAAATACCGATGTCATACATAAAGGCATTTTTCATTTCTCTTCATTGTATATTAATTGCAATACTTACAATCATAGTTTCTCCTTTTGACAGGAAAGGAAAGATCACGCATTACCTTTCAAAAGCATTCGGAGGAGGGATATTGTTTATTGCGGGAGCAAAGGTCGAAGTAATTGGAAAAGAGCTTCTCGATCCTGAAGAAAATTACATTTTCATTTCAAACCATCAGAGTTTTTTTGATATACCCGTTTTGATGAAAGCGATCCCGAACAATGTGAGATTTATTTACAGGGATGATCTGACTAAGATTCCCATACTTGGCTGGGGTATGTATCTTGGAAAATACATTCCGATCAACCGCAGCAATGTACGTGAGGCAATGAAGTCGCTTAAGAAAGCGGCTGAAAAGATCCGTAACGGGATTTCTGTTGTGATCTTTCCTGAAGGTACACGAAGCTTTGACGGAAGCATTGGCGAATTTAAAAGAGGGATTTTCGTGCTTGCTGATGAAGCTAAGGTGCAGCTTGTTCCGACAGCGATCATAGGGTCAAACAAAATTATGCCCCGTTCCGGATTTAAAATTTCATCCGGCAAGGTCAAAGTGGTTTTTTCAAAACCTGTTGAGTACAGGAAAGATAAAGATTTTCTGGAAAATATCAGACAGATCATTGTAAAGAGTGTTTAGAGTCTTTATGTGTGTTGAGTTGTTGAGTGTATTGAGTGTATTGAGTTGTTGAGTGTGTTGAGTGTATTGAGTGTATTGAGTGTATTGAGTGTATTGAGTTGTTGAGTGTATTGAGTGTGTTGAGTGTATTGAGTGTATTGAGTGTGTTGAGTGTGTTGAGTGTGTTGAGTGTATTGAGTGTATTGAGTGTGTTGAGTGTGTTGAGTGTGTTGAGTGTGTTGAGTGTGTTGAGTGTGTTGAGTGTGTTGAGTGTATTGAGTTGTTGAGTGTGTTGAGTGTGTTGAGTGTATTGAGTTGTTGAGTGTATTGAGTGTATTGAGTGTATTGAGTGTATTGAGTGTGTTGAGTGTATTGAGTTGTTGAGTGTATTGAGTTGTTGAGTGTATTGAGTTGTTGAGTGTATTGAGTGTATTGAGTTGTTGAGTGTATTGAGTTGTTGAGTGTGTTGAGTGTATTGAGTGTGTTGAGTGTATTGAGTGTATTGAGTGTATTGAGTGTATTGAGTGTGTTGAGTGTGTTGAGTGTGTTGAGTGTGTTGAGTGTATTGAGTGTGTTGAGTGTATTGAGTGTATTGAGTGTGTTGAGTTGTTGAGTGTATTGAGTGTATTGAGTTGTTGAGTGTATTGAGTTGTTGAGTGTGTGAAGTAATGAAACTTTTATCTCAAAAGAACTTTCAACTTTCAACTTTCAACTTTTAACTTTTAACTTTTAACTTTCAACTTTTAACTTTTAACTTTTAACTTTTAACAAAAGAGATATGTCTGTAACTATTACCGATGTCGATAAAATAGCAAAGCTGGCTAAATTAAAATTTAACGAAAGCGAAAAGTTAAAATTACAAAAAGACCTTAATCAGATTCTTGAGTATATCGATCAGCTCAATGAATTGAATCTTGATGACGTTGAACCGCTTGAGAATATTAACGAAACCGAAAATGTATTAAGGAAAGATGAAACTTTTGCATGGCTGACCACTGAACAGGCACTGAAGAATGCGCCATCAAGGACAGGTAAATTTTTCAAAGTGCCCAAAGTATTAGACAAATGAAGATCCTCGGTGTGATCCCAGCCCGTTATTCATCCACCCGCCTTCCGGGCAAGCCGCTTTTACTCATTAAAGGTAAGCCAATGATCGTGAGAGTTTACGAGCAGGCATTAAAATCAAAATTGCTGAATGATGTCATAGTCGCCACAGATGACAAACGAATATTTGATCTTGTAAAAAATTACAACGGTAATGTAATGATGACATCTGCAAAGCATACCTCAGGTACGGAGCGGATCTGTGAAGTAGTAAAGAAAATTAATTGTGACATAGTTGTAAACATTCAGGGAGACGAGCCATACATTTCCCCAGTAAACATTGACAAGGCAATTGCACCTTTAATTGAGGATAGAGACATTAATGTGGCAACTCTCGCAGTCCGGATTAAAAACGCAGCCGATATTGTAGATGAAAACAAAGTTAAGGTTGTGCTGGACAAAGCAAATTTTGCTTTATACTTTTCAAGGAGTGCTATTCCTTTTGATATGGAAAACAATCCTGCGAAACTTTGGACACTGAATAAGAGGAAGTATTATAAACATCTCGGACTGTATGTTTACAGAAAAAAATTTCTGGAAAAATTTGCAAAGATGAAAAAAAGCTATCTTGAAGACACCGAAAAGCTTGAACAATTAAGAATACTGGAAAACGGTGAAAGGATAAAAGTTATTATTACCGGTAAAGATTCAAGATCAGTCGATACAAAAGAAGATCTGAATTTAATAAATAGCCAATGATAGAGCTAGTTGAAATAGATCAAAGACATAAAGAAGGAGTCATAAGAATATTGAACATGCCTGAAGTCGAGAAATGGCTCATTGGTCCTCCTTATCCTTACTCTGAAAAGGATGCTGATGAATTCATTGAACGCTGCAAGATTGAAAAGCAAAATCAAAAAAATTTTTTGTTTGCCATCGAACTGGACTATATTCATATCGGCGGTATAAGCCTTCACCTGGTGGAAGCCAACAGCGGCTGGATAGGATATTATATTATAAGAACCATCACGGAAAAGGTTATGGAACGGATGCTGTACGGAAAATAACAATGCTTGGTTTTGAAACATTAATGCTGAAAAAAATTTATGCTTATACTTTAATAGGTAATATTGCTTCACAAAAGACTCTGCTTAAAAATGGTTTCACGGAAGAGCCAAGCGAAAAGACTTTCACTAAAAACGGAAAGACATATAATTCGAAATATTTTTATAAAGAAAATAACAACTAACATTTGCCTCAACCAAAATACATTTTTCTAACGGGCGGAGTTGTATCATCACTCGGCAAAGGGATCTCCGCTGCCTCGCTTGGTCTTCTTTTAAAATCACGGGGACTTAAAGTTACGATCCAGAAACTTGACCCCTACATCAATGTCGATCCGGGAACAATGTCGCCGACTCAGCACGGAGAAGTTTTTGTGACCGAAGACGGAGCTGAAACAGATCTTGACCTTGGACATTATGAAAGGTTTCTTGATGAGAATATGTCCAAAGCAAATAACATGACAACAGGTCAGATATACAATGAGGTCATAACAAGAGAGAGACGTGGAGATTATCTTGGCGCGACTGTACAGGTGATTCCTCATATTACTGATGAGATCAAGCGAAGGATACGATTGCTTGAGAAGGATAACAAATATGATGTAATAATTTCCGAGATCGGCGGTACTGTCGGTGACATCGAGTCACTTCCCTTCCTTGAAGCGATGCGCCAGCTTATGTTTAATGTAGGAAAGAAAAATTCACTCAGCATACATCTGACACTTGTTCCATACATAAAATCAGCGGGCGAACTTAAGACAAAGCCGACACAGCATTCCGTAAAGACACTTCTGGAGATCGGGATTCAGCCGGATATTTTGTTGTGCAGAAGCGAGATGAGTCTTTCAAAAGAGCTTAAAGCAAAGATAGGATTGTTCTGTAACATCGAGCAAAACTCAGTAATGCAGGCACTTGATGCAAATTCAATTTATGAAGTCCCCCTGCTTCTGAGGGAAGAAAAGTTTGATGAAGTTGTATTGAAAAAACTTGGTTTGAAAGCCGGCAAGCCAAAACTTTCGCAGTGGACAAAGATAGTACATAAAATTCAAAACCCGAAGAGCGAGATCACTATAGGAATATGCGGCAAGTATAATATTATACCTGATGCATACAAGAGCATACTCGAGTCGTTTGTTCACGCCGGCGCATTCAATGATGTAAAAGTTAATTTGAAGTGGATCAATGCTGAGGAGATCGAGAAAGATAAAAACAGTGCAGGTAAAATTTTAGGAGATATTAAAGGATTGCTTGTCTGTCCGGGCTTTGGCGAGAGAGGTATCGAAGGAAAAATTTCCGCAATCCGCTATGTTCGTGAAAACAAAATTCCATTTTTCGGAATTTGTCTGGGTCTTCAGTGCGCGGTGATTGAATATTCCCGTAATGTCTGTAAGCTTAAGAATGCCAATTCAACTGAATTCCGGGAAACACGTTACAACGTGATCGATATTATGGAATATCAGAAGTCTGTAAAGATAAAGGGCGGCTCAATGCGTCTTGGAACATATCCGTGCATAATCGAAAAGAATTCTCTTGCTTACAAGTGCTATAGAAAAGAATTTGTAAATGAGAGACACAGACATCGTTATGAAGTCAATAATAATTACAGAAAAATTCTTACTGATAATGGTATGAAGCTTTCAGGACTATCTCCGGATAGTACGCTTGTGGAGATCATTGAACTGCCTAAAACAGCTCACCCGTTTTTTATTGCATGTCAGTTCCATCCTGAATTAAAGTCAAGGCTTGTGGAGCCGCATCCGCTATTCAGGGAGTTTGTGAGAGCGTGTAAGAATTAATTGAACTGTAAAATGATTATTGCGGATCACCTGTCAATACTGTTTGATTGAACTGCCATAATATTCCTACTTATCACTTATCCCGAATTAAATTCTTCGTTAACAATTTCTACTTTTTATAAAAATGTTTCAATGAACGCAAAACCTTATTGAAATATCTGCGTTGTAAATTGGGAACATTCAGACTATTTTTATATACAAATGAACATTAAACGCACTAATTTCCGGTTACCGGTCATTGCAATTTTGTTACTTCTACTTAGCAATACTGCATTCCCGCAAAGAGTAAACAACGGCAAAGACGTTACATCTGATGATAAAGCTCTCTTCTTTTTCATTGAAGGGAAAACTTTAGAGCTCAGAAACAATTATATCGGAGCAATTGAAAATTACAGAACAGCCCTCAAATATGATAAATCTCCCGGTATCTATCATGCACTTGCGGATGTTTACTACCGGCTGTCAAAGCCAGATGAAGCATTTACTGAAATAAAAAATGCCTTAAAATTAAGTCCGCAAAATCAAAATTATCTTGAAACACTCGCTAATATTTACATTCAGAAAAGAGATTTTAGAAATGCAGCTACAACTTATGAAGAGATCATAAGATTGGATTCAAATTATACTTATGGTCTGTATTCACTCGCACGGTTATATCAGGAAATGAAAATGCCCGCGATGGCGATCATAATTTATGAAAAGATAACCAGTAAGATCGGTTATGATTTTGATGTGCTTAATAAAATGTACGACATTTATATCAGCTACAAAGATTATGGCAAGGCGGTCGAATCACTGGAAGCTCTGCTAAAGCTGGATCCGTTCAACTCAGGCATAAAAAAAATTCTTGCTACATTGTATCTTAGGGCTGACCGGATTGACGATGCCAGGTTCATACTTGAAGAATTATTTGTACTTAATCCTCAGGACAAAGACATACAAACCGAGCTTGTAAAAATTTACTTTAAGAAGAATGAAAGTGAAAAGGCATTTGAAAATTTCAGTAAAATGCTCGGCAAGGATTCGCTCGGCTACTGGGAGAAAGTTCAGATCGGCGAGCTGTACTATAATATGATATCGCAGGATCAATCTGCCAAGGGCATTGCGCAGAATATTTTCAGCAGTCTTAATTCCGAATACCCGGATCAATGGATACCGTATTATTATCTCGGCGCAATTGATGTGATTAACAATGATGTTCCCGGATATAAGGAAAAATTTGAAAGGGCTGTTCAGAATGCTGACACATCACGGGAAGTATTTATCAATATAGGTCTTACTTATTTTCAGAGGAATGAAGGAGATGAAGCTGTCAGAATACTTGATGAAGGACTGATAAAATTTCCTGATGATTACAGAATGAATTATATCAAGGGCTTATCTCTTCAGCAATTGAACCGTGAAGATGAAGCGATGGATTATTTTGAAAAAGCTGTTCAATTGAATTCGACAGATATTGTAATGCTTTCAACTATTGCGCTTGCATACGACAACAGGGGAAATTACAAAAGATCCAGCGATCTGTATGAGATGGCACTTAAGATCGATCCGCAAAATGCTCTTGTCCTGAATAATTACGCATACAATTTATCCGAGCGCGGGGAGAATCTTGAAAGAGCTCTCGGCATGTCAAAGATCGCCGTAGAGAAAGATCCTGAAAATGCATCATACCTTGATACCATAGGATGGATCTATTTTAAATTAAAGAATTACAAACTTGCCAAAAGCAACATCGAAAGATCACTTTTCATTAATCCCAACAGCGCTGTAGTGCTTGAGCATCTTGGAGATGTTTACAATGCCATGAAAGACAGTGACAACGCATTGAAATACTGGAAAATGTCACTGGAAAAAAATCCGAATAACAGAACATTAAGTGAAAAAATAAATTTTTATAATTAAAACATCCCGAATACAAGTATGGAATTTTCAGCAAATGGTAATCATACAAATCATCACAAAGTTATAATAATCGGTTCAGGACCAGCAGGACTTACTGCAGCTCTCTATGCAGGAAGAGCAAGCCTTGATCCGCTGATATTTGAAGGTCATCAGCCGGGCGGACAACTTACTATTACTACTGAAGTAGAAAATTACCCGGGCTTTGAGCACGGAATTCAGGGACCTGAATTAATGGATGTCATGAGAAAACAAGCATACAGGTTTGGAGCCAAGTCAATATTCCGTAACATTATAAAAGTGGATCTTTCACAAAGACCATTCCGGTTAATGGATGAGGAAGACAAGGAATATACAGCAGAGACAGTGATCGTTTCAACAGGCGCATCAGCTAAATGGCTGGGACTTGAATCCGAAAAAGTTTACATGGGCTATGGTGTTTCTTCCTGCGCTACTTGTGACGGATTTTTCTTCAAAGGAATGAAAGTCGTTGTTGTCGGCGGAGGTGATACTGCTATGGAAGAAGCGAATTATCTTACACGTCATGCAAGCGAAGTCATTGTTATTCACAGGAGAGAAGATCTGAGGGCATCAAAGATAATGCAGGACAGAGCAAAAGCAAATCCTAAGATCAGTTTCATGTTTGATACAGTTGTGGAAGAAATTCTTGGTAAGGTCGAAGGTGAAAGAAAAGTTGTTACCGGAGTCAGAATCAAAAATATAAAAACAAATGAAGTTTCTGAATTAGATTGTTCAGGGTTTTTTACTGCAATTGGTCACGAACCGAATTCAAAAGTTTTCAAAGGTATACTTGATATGGATGAAAACGGTTATCTCATTACAAAAAAATCTACAAGTGAAACAAATGTTGATGGTGTATTTGCATGCGGTGATGTGCAGGACAATTATTACAGGCAAGCAGTAACAGCAGCGGGTACAGGCTGTATGGCTGCCATAGATGCAGAGCGTTACCTGGAAATGAAAGAGTATGAAGAGAGAGCAATTAACAGTTAGTAGCTATGTTTCACTTCTCTCAACAATTAATAATTTATAATTTATAATTTATAATTAACTATATGCCTTACTACCATAAGCTCGGACGAATTCCCCAAAAGAGACATACACAATTCAGGCAACCTGACGGCTCGTTATATAAAGAAGAGCTTTTTTCCACAATAGGATTTGACAGCGTTTACACAAATGCTTATCACATCAATTCACCCGCTAAAATAAAAAGTATATCGGATAAAGTTGAAACTGTGGTCATCGAAGAATGGAAAGATGCTTCACTGAGACCATACCATTTCAGAACCAAGCCGGCGATAAAAGAGGGCGATGCTCTTAGCGGAAGAAAGCCGATCATGTTTAACAATGATGTCGTAATGAGTGTATGCCGACCTTCGGAGCAGATGAATTATTTTTACAAAAATGCTTTATGCGATGAAGTGATATTTATTCATGTAGGAGAAGGCGAATTACAGACAAACCTCGGATATTTGAAATTCAAGGAAGGTGATTACATTGTAATACCCCGTGGAATAATTTATAAGCTTGTTCATCAAACCGAAGAAGCAAGATATCTCATCTTTGAATCAAACGGTCCTATTACAACTCCTAAACGTTACCGCAATCCTCACGGTCAGCTTATGGAACATTCACCATACTGCGAGCGTGATATTTATGCTCCTGATCAGCTTGTAACCTTTGATGAGAAAGGTGATTTTGTGATCAAGGTAAAGAAGGGTGAAAAAATTGTTTCAATACATTATGAGTTTCATCCGTTTGATGTTGTCGGCTGGGACGGATTTTATTTTCCGTGGATATTCAACATTAATGATTTCATGCCCATCACCGGAAAGATCCACATGCCTCCGCCTATTCATCAGACCTTCGCGGCGCCGGGCTTTGTAATATGTTCATTCTGTCCCCGACTTCTTGATTACCATCCTCTTGCAGTTCCAATCCCATACAATCACAGCAACCTTGATTCCGATGAAATGCTTTATTATGTCGATGGTAATTTTGCAAGCAGAAAGGGAATTGACTTCGCATCAATAAGTCTGCATCCAAATGGTATTCCTCACGGTCCTCATCCCGGAACAGTCGAAGCTAACCTTGGTAAGAAAGAAACTCTTGAGACAGCCGTAATGATGGATACTTTCCGCCCGCTAAAGCTTACAACTTACGCCCGGCAAATGAATGATCCCGTTTACTATCTGAGTTGGAATGATTCTGAACCTATCGAACTGATAAACGAAGGCCAGTAAATACAATTACTAATTACTAATTACTAATTACTAATTACTATTTACTAATTACTAATTACTATTTACTAATTACTAATTGCTAATTACTAATTACTAATTGCTAATTGTTTTTTAAAGATCTTTGCTTATATGAATACTTTGTTAAGAATAATATTCTGCTGAATTGAAAATAAATGAAGAGCATTTATCCGTCAGAAAAACTGCACGTTATCATACTAATAGTCCAACGTCAAAGATCACCTCAGTTAATTTTGTGATCCATGGATATGCAACCCTCGCTAAAAATTTCATTACTGAATTCAGTTTTCTCGAAAGCGATAATACTCTTATCATAGCTCCGGAAGGTTTATCAAAATTTTATTTTCGAAACAACCTTGGCGCGTCATGGATGACAATTGAAGACAGAAGCAATGAGATCGAAGATTACATAGCTTATCTGGATGATCTCTTTAAAAAAATTCGGAGTGAGTATGATATTTCCGGGGCAAAGGTAAATCTGCTCGGTTTTTCGCAGGGAGTTCACACGGCTGCCCGTTGGTTTATTGGCAGTGAATATAAATTTGACAAGCTTGTCCTCTGCTCATCTGATTTCCCCAAGGATGCAAATTTTGAAAGACTTAAGTTAAGATTAAAAGATAATTCAAAAATGTTTTTTATTTACGGCACTAACGATAAGATAATTGAAAATAGTGCCTTTGAAAATGCCATGAAAATGCTGAGAGAAAACGAAATCAAATTTAGTCACACTACTTTCAAAGGCGGACATAACATTGATGCGGGGACAGTAAAAATGATATTGGAATAGATTTAAGCTTTCGATAAAAGACTTTTTTTACAAAAAAAGCCCGCACATTTCTGAGCGGGCTCTTTTTTGTTTCGAAAATTTATTTATTTATTACTGACCGAGATATGACTTCAATGCTTTACTTCTTGACGCCTGTCTTAATCTTCTGATTGCTTTCTCTTTGATCTGTCGAACTCTTTCACGAGTAAGTTTGTACTTATCACCAATCTCTTCAAGTGTAAGCGGATTCTCTTTCTCAAGACCGTAATAAAGCTTCACAACTTCTTTTTCTCTTTGTGATAATGTATCAAGCGCCCTGTCTATTTCTATTCTCAATGAATCTTTTAACAACGCAACATCAGGCATCTTTTCCTGTTTATCAGGCATAATGTCTATCAGCTTAGTATCTTCACCATGAATACTTGGAGCGTCCATGGAAACGTGCCCTCCTGAATTCTTAAGTGTTTCCTGAACTTCATAAACGCTCATATCAAGTTTTTCAGCGATCTCAAGTACGTTTGGAACTCTCTCATTCTTCTGCTCAAGCTCACTTATAGTCTTTGCAATTTTACTTTTCTGTTGTACAATATTCAAAGGTAGTCTTACAACTCTCGACTGCTCCGCAAGTGCCTGAAGTATTGACTGCCTTATCCACCATACTGCATAAGAAATAAATTTAAATCCTCTTGTTTCATCAAACTTCTTGGCAGCTTTAATCAAACCGAGATTGCCTTCATTAATAAGATCATTTAATGATAAGCCCTGATTTTGATATTGTTTTGCCACGCTGACAACGAATCTTAAATTTGCTTTTACCAATAGATCCAATGCTTTCTTATCACCTTTCTTTATTCTCTTCGCGCAATCAATCTCCTGGCTAACTGTAAGGGGTGTCGTCTTGCTGATCTCTTTTAAATAAATATCGGTAGACTGGTTTTCGCGGCTTGTATATTGTTTACCTAATTTCATATTTTGGATTTTTTAAAATTTTAATATTTGTTCAGCCGTATCGCTGGCTATTATAATTTCTTTATTGATTAATTTCACGTTAAAAATTTTTGAGATGTCTTTGTATCTGTTCATATTAGACGTAAGAAGAGGCAATTTGGTTTCTGAGCACATTGCTATAACTAATGCATCCCTAAAAGTGTTTCTTAAACTTTTTTTTTTATCGCGATATTGACTTCGCTTATTCTCAACGAATACCGGAAAGGTATTCCAAGTATTGCAACATTAACAAGCAGATTCTTTGCTTTTTCAAGCTCCGCAGCATTTTTACACCGTGCGAATATTTCAGAAGCATTGATCACCGATGTAAAACAAGTATTAAATAACATTAGACATTTTTCTAATACTGCATTTACCGGTGGTGTGCTTTTTTTCTTTGCCGGATCGATCAGAATATCCGTATCAAAAAAAATTTCAAACTTACTTTTCACTTAATATTTAACTTATTAATAAAAGACGGGGATAATTTTTACGGTTTCTATTAAATTAATTAAGCCCGACAACATCATTACCGGGCTTGAATTCAAAAAATAAAATTTTTATAAAAATGTGAGCTTACTTTACTCTACGTTGCCAAGAAAATCTATTTTATCTTCCTTGTGAAGAGTTACAAGCGCTTTCTTTCTGTCAGCTCTGTATCCCTCGAATCTGCCCTTCTTAGTCATCTGTGACTTTCTCTTTCCTTTTGAAACGAGAGTCCTCACACCTTTGACTCTTACTCCGAACTTTTTCTCAACTGCTCTTTTAATTTCAATTTTATTGCAGTCTCTGCCAACTTCAAATGCATATAGATTTAGGGTTTCCTGCATTAAAGTATTTTTTTCCGTAATCAGAGGTCTTACTAAAATTATTTTCATTTTTAATTGATTAAACTTTTACACAATACATCTACTGCTGATCTCTGAAGAAGTAAAAGCTTGTTATTCAAAAGATCATAGGTAGCGGCTTTATCTGAAATCAACACATTTAGCTTTTCAATATTTCTTCCTGATCTGTAAACATTATCATTCTTTTCAGCAACCAAAAGAAGAGTCTTCTTATCTTCGATCTTCAGTGACTTCAGAATATTAAAAAGATCCTTTGTCTTTGGAGATTCAAAGGTAAAATCTTCAATGATCATGATTTCATTTTCCTTTGCCTTTATGCTCAATGCGCTCTTACGTGCAAGTCTGGCAACTTTCTTAGGAATGATCAGCTTATAAGTGTGAGGTTTTGGTCCGAATATATTACCACCGCCGACCATTATCGGGGATCTGCTTGTACCCTGACGCGCTCTGCCGGTTCCCTTCTGTCTGAAAGGCTTCTTTCCGCCTCCTCTTACTTCACTTCTGCCTTTTGTCTTATGAGTACCCTGTCTTTGATTTGACAGATAAGTTCTTACTGCCTGATAAATGACATGCTGGTTTGGCTCAACTTCAAATACTTCTTTTGGTAAACTTATTGTCTGCCCTGATTCAGAGCCGTCAAGTTTATAAACTTTTAATTCCATTTTTAATTTTTATAGATTTCTACTAATCCGGAAATTGCTCCGGGAACTGCACCTTTAATAAGTATCAGGTTTGAATCATTGAAAACTCTTACAACTTTAAGATTTCTAACGGATATTGTATCGCCGCCCATTCTTCCTGCCATTCTTTGCCCTTTGAAAACCCTTGAAGGGTATGAACTTCCGCCGATTGATCCGGGAGCTCTTTCCCTGTCGCTTTGACCGTGGGTTCTCACACCTCCGGCAAATCCGTGACGCTTAACAACTCCCTGAAATCCCTTACCTTTGGATACACCTGTAACTTTTACTGTATCACCTTCCTTAAACATGTCTACTTTGATCACATCGCCTTCTTTGAGATCACCCAAAGAAAAATCCCTTACCTCTTTTAACTTTCTCAGATTCGGAGTTTTAACTTTTTTGAACTTGCCCTGAAGAGGTTTGGTCGTATGCTTGTCTTTCTTCTCTTCAAATCCAAGCTGCACAGCTTCATATCCGTCTCTTTCCTTTGTCCTTATCTGTGTAATATGACAAGGACCCGCTTCAATTACAGTGCAGGGGACAGCATTTCCGTCTGCCTGAAAGACAGTTGTCATGCCGATTTTTTTTCCTAATATACCTATCATCTTTTTAAATATTTGTTCTGGTTTTAGAATTATACTTTGATTTCTATGTCTACTCCGCCGGGCGGGTCTAACTTAGTTAAAGCATCAATAGTCTTGTTTGATGAATTCAAAATGTCTATCAATCTTTTGTGTGCACGTGTTTCAAACTGCTCGCGTGATTTTTTATCAACATGAGGTGATCTTAAAACAGTGTAAACGTTTTTCTTTGTTGGTAATGGTATCGGACCGCTCACGATAGCACCCGTAGATTTAATCGTTTTGATTATTCTCTCTGTCCATTTGTCTAACAACGAATGGTCATAGGACTTTAATTTGATTCTGATTTTTTGTGATGCCAACTTAATTATTTTTTTTAAAATTTGTCTTAATACTATTCAAGGATTTTTGTTACAACACCGGCACCAACTGTTCTTCCACCTTCTCTGATTGCGAATTTTAATCCGTCTTCCATCGCGATCGGGGTGATCAATTCAACTATCAGCTTTTCAACATTATCACCGGGCATAACCATCTGTATTGTTTCAGGTAAATGAACAACACCTGTTACGTCAGTTGTTCTGAAATAAAACTGAGGTCTGTAGTTTGTGCTGAACGGTGTGTGTCTTCCGCCTTCTTCTTTTGCTAAAATGTAAACCTGAGCTTCAAATTTCTTGTGCGGTGTGATTGAGCCTGACTTCGCAAGAACCATTCCTCTTTCGATTTCAGTTTTATCAACACCTCTTAATAACAATCCGCAGTTAAATCCTGCTACTGCTTCATCAAGTTCTTTGTTAAACATTTCAGCTCCGGTTACAACTGTTTTTTTCTTTGCACCAAGACCAATCAGTTCTACTTCCTCACCAACTTTTACTTTTCCTCTTTCAATTCTTCCCGTAGCAACTGTTCCTCTACCTGTAATGGAGAACACGTCTTCAACAGGCATTAAAAATGTCTTGTCAATATCTCTCTTCGGCTGAGGTATGTAAGAATCAACTGCTTCCATAAGATTATATATTGGCAGAAGTCTTTCATCATCCACTGTGGATGCAGGATCAACACCCGCCTCCATTGCTTTTAATGCGCTTCCTCTTACGATAGGAATATCATCTCCGGGATAATCATAACTGTTTAAAATGTCTCTCAACTCTGATTCAACAACTTCCAGCAATAATTCTGCATCTTCTGCAGTCTTTTCCTGCTGATATATTATGTCAACTTTATTTAAAAATACTACAATAGCAGGAACACCAACCTGTCTTGCAAGTAAAATATGCTCTTTTGTCTGAGGCATAGCTCCGTCAGTAGCAGCCACAACAACTATTGCACCGTCCATCTGCGCTGCACCTGTGATCATATTCTTGATATAATCAGCATGTCCCGGACAATCAACGTGAGCATAATGTCTGTTAGCAGTTTCATATTCTACGTGAGCTGTTGCGATCGTAATTCCTCTTGCTCTTTCTTCCGGCGCCTTATCAATCGAATCAAAAGCTCTTACTTTAGAAAAACCTTTTTTTCCAAGAGCCATTGTTATTGCAGCAGTCAGTGTTGTTTTGCCGTGATCAACGTGTCCGATCGTGCCAATGTTTATGTGTGGTTTAGTTGCAGTATATTTCTCTTTAGCCATTTTATTTATTTCTCCTTAAAGCTATTAATTAATTAATTTTTATTTTAAATGGTTTACTTTATTTCTTAATTTCTTTCGCATAAAAACTATCAATTGATCATTGATAATTAATAATTAAAATAAGTGGGTCAGGGAGGAATTGAACCTCCCACCTCGTGCTTATAAGGCACGCGCTCTAACCATCTGAGCTACTGACCCTTGATGGAAAACTTTCTTATTTGTTGAAAAAATCTTAAAAATAAGAATTGTTTTTATAGAACGACTAATGTGTCTGATCGACAAGTTATATTCCAATGTAATTGGAACTGACCCTGAAATTTATTTTAAAGAACTGATTTTAAAACTTATGCTACTTTTTCTTTGCCTTTTACTTTTTCTATGATCTGCTCTGACACAGATTTTGGTGCTTCATCATAATGGGAGAATTGCATTGTGTAAATTGCTCTTCCCTGTGTCATCGATCTCATTGTTGTTGCATATCCAAACATTTCAGATAATGGCACCAATGCTTTTATAACATGTGCATCACTTCTTTGCGACATTCCTTCGATTCTTCCTCTTCTCGAGCTCAAATCTCCCATGACATCACCCATATAATCTTCCGGCGTCACAACTTCCACTTCCATAATCGGTTCAAGTAATATCGGATTCGCTTTTCTTGCACCTTCTTTAAATGCCATAGATCCGGCAATCTTAAATGCCATCTCCGATGAATCAACATCGTGGAATGATCCGTCAAATAATTTTACTTTTATATCTTCTACAGGATATCCTGCTAAAACTCCGTTTTTCATTGCTTCTTCAATTCCGTCAGATACCGGATTAATAAATTCTTTAGGAATAGAACCTCCAACAATTCCGTTTATAAATACAAATCCTTTACCTTTTTCATTTGGCTCAATCTCTATCCATACATGACCGAATTGTCCTTTACCACCTGATTGTCTTACAAATTTACCTTCCTGTATAACTTTTTTCTTAATTGTCTCTTTATATGCAACCATTGGATTTCCTACGTTTGCTTCTACTCTGAATTCTCTTTTTAATCTGTCAACAATTATATCCAAATGTAATTCACCCATTCCTGAAATCAATGTCTGACCTGTTTCATCATCAGTTCTTACCCTGAATGTTGGATCCTCATCAGAAAGTTTTGCAAGTGATTCACCGAGTCTGTCCTGATCTGCCTTTGTTTTTGGCTCAATTGCAATTGATATAACAGGCTCAGGGAATATTATTCTTTCCAATACTATAGGATCACTTTCATCACATAGAGTATCACCTGTTCGTGTAAATTTCAATCCAACTGCCGCAGCTATATCTCCGCAATAAACTTCTTTAATATCTTCTCTACTGTTTGCATGCATCTGTAATAATCTGCTGAATCTTTCTTTTTTTCCTGCAATTGAATTGTAGACATAACTTCCGGCAGATGCTTTACCTGCATAAACTCTGAAAAATGTCAGTTTCCCTACAAAAGGATCTGTCATTATCTTAAATGCCAATGCAGTAAATTTCTCCTCATCAGTATGCTTTCTTGTTACAATATCATCGGTATGGTAATGATGACCTTCTACATCCGCTACATCT
>JAWXBH010000214.1:0-9447 GCA_034439935.1 bacterium | reverse complement strand
GGAAATCTGCAAGGTGTATTTCAACTTGGGTTGAACGTACCCTTGCCTACTGAGGTGTACTTCGATTATGTTCCCATACAATTTTCTATTGGCATTCAACTAAACACCGGAAGCCTACGCACGCGTGTATATTAAACGCGAACTCGATCTTATGTTGGGCTGGTGGATTATGACTATTAGAAGAACGCGTTGGAGAGGGGAATGCTTGAATTAGGTTTTGCATATAGAGGATGTATAGGCAATGCTTATATTAGGATGTTACAAGCAACCCGAGTACGACCGACAGAATAAGATTGACGAAGGGTTTAAAACCAACCGCACATTTTAGCACATCTGGTTTTTCCCGACACTAAAGCCAACACAACAAAACCAAAAGAGCTAAAATTTTCCCACCGCACAACTCAGTGACAACTATTTTGACAACAACGAATACGACCGACTTGGTGGGAATAGTAAATCCAGCGCGTTGGGTTTTATTTTAAAAATGGGACCTTTCTCGACAACGCTTCCCGTTGACTTTCTTTTAATCAAGTGGTCAAGTGTAATAATCCCTTGCTCTAAGAGAATATCAAACTGTGAGACAATTGGCTTCTTAGTATGTTCGACTTTCTTATATTGAAAATGTTCTACGCCACCTATCGTAATTGAATCGGCAGCAATCCAAAAAGTTTCATTATGCTTTTCAAGCAGACGTTTATGTAATGTTTCTAAGCCCCAGATAACAAAATCTCCAATACTTGATTTATCTGAATTTTCAATCAGTTGACTGATTTCACTATTCATTTTGAGTTTGAGACCTTGGGAATTTCTTACAAGAGTTGAAACGGTACAATACAATTTGAAATCATCTCCACGATTGTATCCGAAAGCGATAAGTATTTCCGAAGAACTTTTGAATTTGCTCAAATTCCAATCAGGAACTTGTGCAAATAAATTTTTTCGATTACCTCGTTTATCACGGTATGATTTCAATTCAATCCCTTTATAATCTGGTTTCTTTGACGAATTAATATCAATTCCCAAAAGTGTTTCAAGTGTTCTTCCGATTGCAGTGTCGGCTTGTAACATTGCCGGAACAGATCCCTTTGCAGCAATTTTATTTAAGAGAATCAATAGCTCATCTGCAATTTCGTTGGAAATTTGATTCACCTCATTAACCAAATCCTGTAGCGGGTTTGAAATTTCACTATCAATTAATTTCTGTAAATCAAGTTGAGTAATATTCAAAACATACAACCTATTTTCAAAAGCAATGATTCCTAAAATATCATTTGCCTTAGAGTATGCTCCCAATCCTTTGAACCAAATTCTGGGATCTCCTTTTTTAGTATTCGGACGATACAATGAAGCAACTGAGTTTATTAATCCATTAGAGTCAATTTAAAGTGAGGCTATTTGAATTTTACTTTCTTGACCTTGTTTCTGCAATTCAAAATCGTGGATATTATTGCCTTTTAAATAAGTTCTTACCGAACCTGTAGCATCCATAATTGACTTTTCAAGTCCAGTCCCAGTTGGCTCTATCAGACAAAGTTCAACAGATTTTTCAGTTAGAATTTTTATCCTATTTATTTCATTGGTAGAAAGTTGTCTCATTATGCCTTATAACATTGAATAATCACTTCTCTAATTAATGGCTCAGCAAAGTCAATGATAAACTCCTCATCGTTGACTGACATTAAATATTCTCCTAATTTATTATGAGCAATACTTGACCTTACACGATAAACCCAATAAGCTATAACTTTAGGTACAATTTCATTGAATCTATTATTTCCAATTACACTATTAATATTTACTTGGCTAAAACTTCCTTTGCCAACAATGGTATCGAATTGATTTTTTTGTTTTATTGGATTACTGTCCTTTCCATATTCATAGAATATTGAATCAGCAATAGATTTAAATCCGATTACATTATCCAAAAAGGGCACAAAACTGCCGCAATCCAATTTAAGCTCGAATAAAGATTTCAATCTTTCAATATCCTCTCTATTATAATCTTTCAACGCCCTGCTTATCTCTTTCTCTCTATTACCAGCGTTTAAGAGAGAATTAATCTTCACAGCAGTATGCATGTCAAATTGCATCTCAATTAGATGATATAATTTGAGAAATCTATTAAATGGATTCGTTTCAACTAGTATTAATTCTAATGTATCTAAATAAAAATCTCTATCAATCTTTACATCTTTTATTGCTTGTAGTTGATTGTAACTCTTAGTTTTTGAAAAAATATTATTAGGCAAATCTTCCATGTGAAAATAACCACCCCATATTGGTGATTTCTTTTTGTAATCGTCCAGATAAACTTTCAATTTTTCTTTTGAAATAACAACATAGTCATGAATGAATTTGTATTGACTTTCTTGGATTGTCTCGGTAGGCGTTTCAATTAAAAAGGAACAATAGGCTATTTCATTCAAACTATTAATCTCAACTGATTGGCTTTTCTCAAAGAAATAAATTTGACCAAATTCATCTGATTGTTCGTTAACAATTCTGATCGAAGTTGCCCTATCAAAATGAAATGATACTTTGATAGGCAAATAGCAAAATCCATTGATGCAAATTCTCCCTTCTACATCTTCTACAATATGTTTGCTAGTCTCAGGTAAGGGGAATAGAGCGGAGAGGCATTTTTTTATTTCTTCTTTATTCGTCATAAATCTGAAGAACTAATTATCCAACACTCTTTAATGGGTTGTTCTCCTTCGTACCTAAAATATTCCACGAAGGCAGAGGTTAATAATTTTCTTGTCGCAAATCCAACATTATACTTTTTGGAAATAGCCTCATTAGATAGTATTTCATATAAATCCTTCAGGTTTAAGACATCCTCTCCATTACTCTTTGTCCTTAATTCCTCAAGCAATCTATCAATGGATTCACTTACTATTATTTCCCTTCTATCATTACTTGAAAAACTTTTTACTGCTGCGAAAAAAGATTGAATTACATTTGCATCGGCAAACCAATTACGATATTTAGCCTGATCTGAGTGATCACAAATCCGAAATAATTGTTCATCTAATAAGCAATATTTCTGCAAGGTGTTTGTAAATTTGAAAAAGGATTCAGATAGAAATTCTTCATCAGAATCCAACATATCCGATTCAATCATTCTCTCAGCAACAATATTATCCTTATCAACTTCTGGCGATTTCGTAAGATAACTTTTGTATGAAGTTACTAATCTCTCAAAAGGAAATTCTTTAGCCTTTGCTCTCCTGTCTTCATTCTTTTCTTCCAATAGAATTAACCCATCAACTCTTTTGATTAAGGTTTCTCTCATCGTAATAAATAGCAATTCAATTTGATGCCTCATCGACATTGGTTTTTGCCCAGAGTTAAGCACAATCAAGCGATAGATTAAATGCTTTATATCTTCTTCGAACCAGATCTCCAATAGTAATTTTTGATTATTATTTAATGTCATTTTGGATTTAATATCATTTATGATATAGGTTCTTTGTAATCCATCTAAAATGTAAATTTTATCGGTTAGAGAGACTAATATATCAACTATTTTGGTTGACTCTTTTTGTTCAAGCAATGTTTCAAATTGCTTTACTGACGAAGGTTCAACAGCTAAGGTGATTGTAGGAATCAAAGTCCCTTTCTCAATATCTCTTTTAAGACGATTATAACCTTTATGTTTTTCTCTTTTTCTTTGAATTTCAAAACGATCAAAATCCTTTCCGACTAAATCTAAATACTCATTAATATTTATTTGAGCATAAAGTATATTAGTATTAGTTCTAAAATCTTTAGTGTATCCTATTATTTCAAATGATCTCATATTTTTTATTTAATATTCTTCAAGATTTCTAAAGCAACAGCACGAGCCATTAGTGGCGGAACTGCGTTGCCAACTAATGTAAATTGTGGTACTTCGAATTTTCTTTTATTACCTCCTGTTGAACGCTTGCCCTGAAATACAAATGAGTCATCAAAAGACTGCAATCTCGCCATTTCACGAACAGTTAAGGCTCTCGGACTTGAGAAATGAATGTAGTCATCTGGTATAGTCATTACCGTTGGACTCTGAGAATCTGGCTTTAAAACATTATAGTTTCGTTTTTCAGAATCAAGACCGATTTTCTTTAGTTCTTTCTTTGCGGAATTATAATCACCAGTATTCAAAATGACCTCTAAACGTTTTAACACATCATCATTTTGGTTACTTGTCTTGTGGTTATGTAATGGTGCAACAATGTGGGTTAATATATTTTCTAATTCTTCATGTGTTCTTACATAAAAGGGATTTTTAGCATTAGAGAACCTGCCATTTAAACGACCTTTTTTCGACCATTCTGAATAAGTCAAGCCCTTTTTATCATCTGGCTTTCCTTCAACGGTTCTTTTCTTAATCAAGGCTATCATTTTTTCAGTCGTTCCATTGTATTTCGACTTTAAATCAACCGTTTCGTAATCAAATTTTTCATCATCATTACCAACAAAATCCAAATCATACAGGGCTTCAAAAACAGTAACCTTCTCTTTCCCACTTACGGTTGGTGGGACTGCCTTAATTAATTTCTGGTCTTTCCGACAACCTATAAATAGCACCCGTTCACGATTTTGAGGCACGCCATAGTTTGAAGCTAATGCAACAAATGGCTGCTCAATATTGTACAGCCTAATGTGAGATAGAATTCCCTCAAACTCATTTTCAGATTTTGCTGCAATAACAAAAGGTTTAAGACCTTGGATGCATTCCTCGAATGAATAATTATAAATCTCTAAGGCAAAAATGATTTCCTGAATTTCATTTTGAAATGCTTTAGCTGGCTTCAATTTATTAAACGACTCTTGAATCTGTTCAATGATAGAATCCGATTCTATAGAAGTTAAAAATGAATCAAATTTTTCGGCAAAGAAATCATTGTCCAGATCGCTATGAGCCTTTTCTAAAATCACTTTCTTTCTAACGTATGCCAATTCTTTGCTTCGCTTCAATAAGTTAAAGCCGTGGCGAATGGTATTAATGTTTACGTCTGTCTTGCTTGTTTTATAGTCAGCAATTTTTGGGGTTAGTAAACGAAATTTATTTTCTATAATCTGAATGTAGCTTTCTCTTAACTTCTCAAGTTCCTTTTCCGATGCTGATTCAAACTGCATACGTAAATTATAGCAATCCAACGTGAAAGATTTTTCCTTTTCAGCAATTCTAAGCTTAGCTAAAAAATGAACTAACTGATGAAATTCCTTTAAATCGACTATTGATTTTATCTCTTGTAAAATCATTTCCTTTATTTTGCCGCTCTCTTTTGTAAGGATTCCTTTTACATTCTCCATTACAAAATACTTTGGTCGAAGTACACGAATAACATTTAGGTAGTGAGCAAACAAGTCATCCTTTTTGTCAAACTTCTTACGTTTTCCAGCTAAACTGAAACTCTGACAAGGTGGGCCACCGCAGACAACATCTACATGCTGACCTTTTAACTTTTTCAAAAAGTTATCTAAAAAATCGGGCTCTGTTATATCTTGACGTAAAAACTCAGCATCCATTCCAAGTTGATAATTATAACGAGCAAGATGAGTTAACTCACAATTCTCATTAATATCACTACCCAACAAAAAATCAAAATATCTATTTCCTTCTTCAGCTTGTAAAAAGCCCTCGCTAAAACCACCAGCACCGGCAAATAAATCAACAAAAGTTGTTTTTGTTTTACCTTCATACTCAGCAGTATTCTCACAGACAATCTTAATATCAGTGTTTACTTTTCGCCCATTAACTAAGGACAAGATTTTATTTTTGACCTTTTTATCTGTAAAGTGAGAATGCGGGACTGCATCAAAATATTTCTCGACCTCTTGTTTTAAAAATGACAAAAATTTGTTGATGGACTTGTGACTGTATTCTGTGTCTTTGACAATTTGATTTTTACTATTCCAATCCTTTTTAGAAATCTTTTCACCAGTGGCGACTTTTACTTGGACATCTTTCTGCCTGATAACGAGGTGTATCGGAAACCTTTTACTTTTATCGGCTTTATCGAGGTAAAACTTGACATTTATCATATGGCGGACATTTTTACGGACACGGACAAATTTACGGACAAATGCGAAACCAACAAGAAGAAGTCAATAATTATTCCCACCGCTCAAAGCACACACATTTGCAATTCGCACAAACCATCGTACTATCCAAAAATTGCAAATGAGTATGCTTTCCCACCCACTAGACCAATATATATCCACAGTTTACACCACGGACAAAGAAGCGGGCAGCTTGTAACAAAATGTTTATGCCAGCTTGGGGTTCAGTGTTGCTATCAAGTTTAGTTTTCTTAATTTTGTTCAGCAACGGGGGACAAAAACGCGCTTCGAAAGCCGTAGCCGTCACAAACATAAACGTTAGCAGCGATTTTTATTTTTGGACAGAGTGGAGTACAACGACAAGAATAACGTTTACGCACTAAATCTAAAAGGTGACGTAATACACGCATCAGAGGCCAATAGCGGTCGACAGGGATACTATTGTCTTGGCTGCAAAAAGGAAATGCAAGCTGTTAGGTCCAAAAAATCAGATCGCATTGACTATTTCAGACACGACTCAAAAAATGTTGTTAGCGAATCTAAGTGTACATATAGTGACGAGACTTATCGGCACAAACTTGCCAAGGAAATACTTCAAAGACTAAAAAGAATAAAAGTACCATCGGTTTATAAGTATCCACCCAAAAACCAAGAAGGCTTAGCGAACCTGTTAGAGGAATCAAAATACATTGAAGCTGCCCACGTTGGAGTAGAACTCACTTTTTATGAGGACGAGTCAGGAGTAATTCACTATGGAAGCCACAAAGACGTTGACTCGCGTTTTTTAATAGTTCGTCCAGACATAATATTTTTTAATAACAAGAAGGAGCCAATTCTATTTATTGAAATTGTTGTTTCTCATGGAATAAAAAGTGATAAATTAGTCAAACTAAAGCGTTTAGGAATAGACACAGTCCAAGTAAGAATTCCCAAAGACTCACCAGAAAGCATTGAAAAGAATTTTCATGTAACGGATAAAATAAAATGGATTTATAACAATGTCGAAGAAAGGACTGAATACGTACCAATTACCACATCAAATTCAAAGGGAGTTTCACCAATTGATGAACTCCAAAGAAAACTTCAAGAAGAATCTCTCACATGCCGAACAGCAGAAATTGGAAACCTTATACGCGCAATTAAAAGATGTTTGGAATCAAAACCTTATAGAGAATCTGAAGACGAGCTTAGAGAACAAATATCGAGAACTACGAGAAATACAGACACTCATAGATCAGGACTGGATAAAATACGAGAAGATTGTAGAAGCAGAGTTAAAGGAAGATATAAGACAGAAATCGATAAGATTAACTCAAGCAATCTCCAAGTTGAAAGAGGAACAGAACAACTTGAACAAAAGCATTCAAACTTGGAAACCAGATATTATAGAAAGAGAAACGAAATTGCAAGCAAGGATAAAGAACTTGGACTCGGAATCAAGGCAAAAATTCAGGGAAGCACAGGAGCAGGAGAAACTATTGAAGAAAGAAAAAGACGAATCATTAGAGATAGAAACAAAGCAATCAGAGATTTTGAATCAGCAGAAAAAGAAATTTACGAGAATCAGGAAGGAGTACTCCGAGATATTGAAAGAACAAGAAATCGAATCAGAGAAATCATCGCTTCAAGAGCAACCATACCGACAAAATTTGAACAACTTGAAAGAACGACTTCAGACGAATTTAAAGTACTTGCGGACAGTGAAACAAATGAAATCGACCGGATTGCAACAGAAACGGAAGACGAACCAAAACTCTTTGGCCAATCTGAGAAAGGAATTAGATCAGAATTTGAAGGACTACGAATCAAATCTGCTGACACAATTAAGAAAAGAGATGGTAGCGGACATAACGAATTGTCCAGAGGACTTGCTCACTTACTTCAGACAAGGGGACGACTCCTCGATTTCGAAAAAGATTACCTTACTTTTAAACGAAACCGAGAAGCTTGGGATAGCTTTAACAAAGGGGCTTACAAAAATTGGACAGACTAAAGAGCGGTTTATTGAAAGGATGGAGAAAAATAAAAACCGCTGCTAACAAAATGTTTCTGCAATGGTGAGGTGTAAGCTATAAGTTTTTATCTTCGTTCCACGTTTGGTTTCGTGGGTCAGGACGCAGCTTCGAAAACCGCAGCCGTCATAAACACAGGTCGTTGTGAGCAATTGAAAACCTAAAATGACAAGGAAAGAATTTATAAGAATTTGCGGAATACTCGGCATAGGATTACCACTACAAGCTTCGTTACTCTCCTTTAATAAGGATGATGGAAATGGTATTAAGTTTTCTGGAAAAGTGATAATTATTGGAGCTGGAGCTGGAGGGCTTTCTGCTGGGTATTTACTTCAACAACAAGGAATTGATTTTGTAATTTTAGAAGCTTCTTCAATGTATGGCGGTAGAATGAAAATCAATACTGATTTTGCGGATTTTCCAATTCCTTTGGGAGCCGAATGGTTAGAAACGAAAACTAATATTTTCCAAAAAATAGTTAATGATTCTTCGATTTCAGTTAATGTAGAAACTATTCCAGATACACCTGACAGAAAATTCGTGAATTCTTCTTGGTTTAGTTTTTTTGACGAATATATTGTGCCCTCCATTTCTGACAAAATTGAATACAATACAGTAGTTGAATCTATAGACTATTCCAGAAACCAAGTTATCGTTAATACACAAAGTGGACATTGTATTGCGGATAAAGTGATAGTATCAGTTCCGCTTAAAATTCTTCAAGATGGAGATATCGATTTTATTCCAAGCTTGCCACAAGACAAACAAGATGCCATAAATGGTAGTATTATATGGGAAGGTTTTAAAGCGTTTTTTGAATTCTCCAATAAATTTTATAATGACGAATATGTATTTAACATACTTCCTGCAAGCGATGGAGAAAAGATATATTACAATGCAGCATATGGGCAAAATACCACAAAAAATATAATTGGTTTGTTTGTAGTCGGGAAGCCTGCATTAGATTTCACCTCATTATCAGGTAATAATTTAAGAGATTTTATACTTAGTGAATTAGATGGAATTTACTCGAACCAAGCAACCCCAAGCTATATAAAACACCTTACCCAAGATTGGGATAACGAACCATTCATTAAGGCTGGTTATATGACAGACAATGCTGATTGGAGAACCGTAAAAATACTTGGTGAATCTCTAGCCAATAAAATATATTTTGCTGGTGGAGCATATACGGATGGAGATGATTGGGTTTCTGTTCATTGTGCTGCACAATCAGCAAAAAAGGCTGTTGAAGAGATAGGAAATTAAAACTGCTCACAACATTGGTAGCTGTTGCACGACTCCTCGCTGGGAGAATAAATTCCTAAAAATCATTTTCACCTCACTTTTGTGCATAACTCTGTTGATAAGTCGATCAACTCTT
>JAWXBH010000213.1:0-25113 GCA_034439935.1 bacterium | reverse complement strand
TCTGACTGTATGATGTTGATATGCAGGCGGTCGGGAATGACAAGGATGGGAAAAATCATACGCGGGGATGACAAAATTGAACATTGAACATTGATAATTGATAATTGATAATTGATAATTGATAATTGAGTAGGTGCCCTCTGGGTCATCTCTGATTCGAACCGCAAACATTTATCTCGCATTGTCATTCCCGACCGCCTGCATAGAAATATTGCAAAGACAGAATCAGTTTCGGTGCAGGCGAGTTCGGGAATCTCTGAATCGAAACACAAACATTCCATCTCCATCCCTGTCCTTATCTTTAATGCCGCCCTCATATCCGCAAACACCCATTCGTGGTGAATTTACAAGCTGCATGGAAGCATAATCATCAAAATCTCCACACTCATCTCCATGCTTGCCTTCGCAGTCCTCACAATAAAATCCTTCTCCTTTAGAATACATATGAACAATGCAGATTGTTGTAGCCGGGTTATTCTTGCAGATCGAACATATTATCTTAAGTGGTTCATTGCGTGAAAGCAGCATAATATTATTGTTCGAAGTTAAATTATATTTTCCAAGAACATTCACGGTTAAATATGTGGAAGAACCGTAATCATATTCATGCTCAAATTTTAATTGTGGAGATAGTATTTCATCGAATTTTTTTGACATACCTATCTTGAAATTTTTATGATGGAAATTGCTTAAATGACCGCAGCATTCTATCCAGATTTTTCGAAGGAAAGTATCTAAAGTTTTAAATGAAGAATTTCCGTTTACCAATAGATGCCAAAACATTTTTCCATCATGAACGCAAAGATGAAATGAATTATCAGATCCCGATGGAATTTCCTTTTCAATTTCCTTTAAATGCTTTTTTAAATGATTTGAAATTTCTTTTTGTGAAATGTCTCATTACAGTAGATACATTTTCCTTCTGATGCAATTTCCTCTTCCATTTTCATATTTTATATTCTTGATAACACTTTGTCTTAGTGTTCCATTGGTTTTTTTAAAATAATTGAAAATTATATTGAATGTTTCTTACCTTAACGCTCACTGCAGCAACCCATTAAACTAATTATCCATCTCGCACAAACTCCTCCTTCATATTACAGTATTCTATAAATCACAGTTTCAGGAAGTTGAAAACCACCAACATTCACCGGAGACATCCTCACTCTGATAATTTTATCATTTTCTTCCATTTTGAATCTTGTCTTAAGTGCAATACACAATGGATCTGCAGAATCAATCAGACTAATTTTTTCGGTGTCAAATTCCATTTCTTCTTCCCTGATAATTCTTTTCATATTTCCTAAAATATCATTCTTCCCGATAAGCTTTAGACCCGGAATTCCAAAAAGTAATGACCATTCCTTTTTATCCGGTAAATTTATCCAAAAAATTATGGGATACTTGAAACCGTCATCGTCTAAACGTTCAATAAGTTTTTTTCCCTTATCATAATATTCTTCAGGGAAAGGGGTGGTAGAATTGTTCATAGTTTTTTTTTATAATTTCCGCTCAACAAAGTTTCTCTGCTTACAGGGTTTTTACAATTTGGACAAGTAAATATTTCGTCAGGACCTGGTCTCATATTAGTGGATTTGAACACTTATTAGTTATTCATTTAAGATAATGAAGAGTAGTCCTAATAATAAAATAAATATGAAAGGACACTCAATCAATAATATTTCCATTATAAACTTTCAAAGCGTATCAATACTTCCCATACACACTCTCACCGTTCCCAAAGTACTGATGTCTTAAGTGATCGTAGACCCTCAATGTCTTTTCATCTAAATCCTCTTTATCGTATGAATCCGGTAACGAATTAAATAGGGTGGCACTTACATAGTTATAAACTGCAGCTGATGTCTGCCCTTTTTCAGACCAATGCTGAACTTTTAATTTATCTTTTTTTAGTTCATCTAAAAGTGAGATCGCGATATTTTTAACTTTCTCTTTTTCACTTTTTGTAAGATCAGGTTTTCGGATAATATCAAAAATTGCTGCCTGCTCATCAGTCAAGTCTTCTCTCTTAACTCGAGCTTCTTCTTCCGAGAGTGCATTAACGAAATCTATTAACTTCTTAAAGGTCTCCTCGATCGTGACCGCATCCTTTCCTTTATTATACTCATCTATTATCTCCTGATACCTTTTATAAAAATCCACTCTCAATGGATTTCTTTCCACCATATATTTTAATCGCTTCTCAATTGTGTTTTTCAATGACTGAACAACCGAGTTTTTATTCTTTATCTTCAAAAATTCTTTCTCAAGTATTTCAAAATTCAGACCGCTTAAATCAACTAATTTTCCTGTATCATGTGTAGGTTCCTTTACCATACTTTCAATACTCTCATCCACCACATCCTGAATCTTTTTCATTATTGCCGAGACATCTGCACTTTGTATATTATCCTCAATTGCTGTATAAATAACATCGATTGCATTCTTACGCGGAGCATAAGTGTTCAGGATTTTGTCGGGCATCAGAGCTTTATATTTCTTAAATACTTCACGGGCTAAAACCCGGAATTTATTTTTTGTCTCATCATTTGTATAAACGGCATTAATTCCTTTTTCAAGTGCAGCAATCTTTAACAGATCTGTTGAGTCTATCAACTCATTCAATTCGAAACTCACTTCATCACGAAGAAATGTTTCAGTATTCTCGAGAGCTTTCTCCAATAGTTTTACAAGTTCAGCTTTCGGTTTTACCGGCGGCTCAATTTCACCTCCGTCTCCTGATGTCCCGGCGCCATAGATTGCAAGCGCTTCGAGCAAAGCATTATATGTTTCGATATAGTCAACAATCAATCCGTTATTTTTACCTTCACTAATCCTGTTAGCTCTGGCAATTGTTTGCATCAATGTATGTGACTTCAATGGTTTATCAATATACATTGTCGAGAGTGATGGAACATCAAACCCCGTTATCCACATAGCACAGACAATAACCAACCTGAAAGGGTTTTCCTCATCTTTAAATTCTGTTTCCAGATCCCTGTTGTTCATTTTTTCTCTGTGAGGTTCAATATCCAGACCCTGTTCTCTGAACTTCTTTATTTCATTTTGCTCTGAACTTACAACTACACATATTTCTGTATCTTTTATCCATTTCAGCTCTCTTCTTTTTACAAGTGCATCTTGCTCATCTTCGTTTTTTAAGATTTGTTTTTCAAAATCTTTAATGTATTCACCCCAATGTTTTGTTATCAAATCATACATCTTCACAGCTGTTAATTTATCCAGTGCTACAAACATTCCTTTTCCTTTGTATCCCCTGTTACAAAAATGCCAGACAATATCTTTGGCTATTGCATTCAATCTTTTCTTTGAAGTATAAATTGGATATTGAGTTGCGAACAATTGTTCCAAGCGTGAGCGCTCATCACTTTCAAGGTCTTCTGTTTCATCGATAATATTTCTTATCTGCTCATTGATAACCGGGTTTTTTATTCCGAGATATTCTCCTCTGTTTTCATAATAGAGGGGAACAGTTGCACCATCCTCAACACTCTTTTTGAAATCATATCTCGAAACATAATCTCCGAATATTTTTCTGGTAAGTTCATCATCTTTGAATAATGGTGTTCCTGTGAATCCGATGAATGCAGCATTTGGCAATGCGTTTCTCATATTCATTGCAAGTCTTCCACCCTGTGTCCTGTGAGCTTCATCTGAGATCACAATCAGGTTATCACGTTTTGTAATTTCTTCTTCAAAATTAAACTTATGAATAAGCGAAAAAATGTATCTGTGATCTTCACCCAGAAGCTTTTTTAAATTCTCCCCACTGCTTGCCTTGATCGAATCTTTACTTCCTGCTTTCACCATAGGCACTGCTCCAACGCCGCTAAACGTTCCATAAATCTGTGTATCCAATTCGTTCCTGTCCGTAACGATTAAGAAAGTATATGATCCTGTGAATTTTCTGACACATAATTGCCATTGAATAAGATTTACCGCTTCCCTGAGTGTGCCAGAAAACTCCAAGCTTTTGTTTTTCTTCTAAACTGATCTTTCCTTCTTTGTATAATTTTTCTTTCTCACTTATATTTTTAATTGCTTTATCAATTCCGATGAACTGGTGATTGCGTGCTATCAGCTTTGCTATGTTACCTAAAGATCGGTCAAAGAGAATAAAGTTTTCAAACAGGTCCATGAATCGTTTCTTATTACATACGCCAATTATAATTCTGTCTAAGGAAACTATTCCTTCCTCTTCTTCCGTGATCCTTTTCCATTCATTAAAATGCTGATACTTGCCCGTAATACTTCCGATGCGGCTTTCTATTCCGTTGCTTAGAATAATGAATGCGTTAAAATGAAATAGCTTGGGAATTACATCTTTGTAATCTGAAAGGTTATTGTTAAAAGCACTCTCTAACTTCCGGTGGGCTGCTTTCAATTCTATGAACAGCAAAGGTATGCCGTTCACAAAACCAATAATATCCGGTCGCCTGTCTCTTCTGCTTTTACCCTCGATCCATAACTGCCTGACAGCAAGAAAATGATTTCGTTCGGGATTTTCAAAATCAAAAACTCTAAGAAATTTATTTTTAATCTGTTCACCGTTTTCATTTATATAATCAACCGGTATTCCATCACGGAGCAATAAGTATTTTTCATGATTAAGTTCACTTAAACTTTTCGAGCTACTTTCTTCAATTAATTTTTCATAGGCTTGTGAATATGCTGGCTCCGGTAAGTTAGGATTAAGTAAGCGAAGTTTCTCAAAGAAATCTTTTTTCAAAATAACTTCCCGCTTATCCAATCTTCCTAATGTACTTCCTTCACCAAATGTTTCTTTATTGTAGGCAATTGCAGTATCCCATCCAAGATCATTGAAGAATAAATCTATTGCCGTTTGTTCTATGAGGTTATCTTCGGAGTATTCGTAGGACAAATTTTATTTGTTAGCCCATTTAATTAATTCAGAAATATAGTTTCTTTTATTGTCATAGTTATCCTGAATCCAAAAACCTGATCCAATTTCATAACCTACATTATATCTCCACTGTTTGTTAAATAGTTGATAGACTAATTTTTCATTGAAAATAGTTTTAACTTTTGGATAATCTTTTCCATTATACACACCAAAATTCCAATTTTTACAATTCCAATTTCCTAAAATTCTCTTGTGTAATATATAGTATAAATATAATTGTTTCTTTTTATTTTCTTCACTCTCAATATTACACTCACCATGATAGCTATTAATAGAATCCTTTTCTAAGGATATTAAGAAATCAATTAGATTTTCTTTTTGACGTTCCATTCTTTTAAATGCCAATCTGTGAAAACCACTTTGCTTTGCAAATAGGAAATATTGGCAGTAAGATTGCAAAATATCTCAATAAAAAACCCGAGAATTATTCATTAAGCGGAGTAGAAAGACCAGCCTACTTTATGGTTATAGGTCCATATTATTCTTTAGAAGGTAAAGGAAGAAGTGACAGACCGGGTTGGGAAATGAATGATAATTTAATGAAAGCACTTGAAAATTTAAAACTTGTTTAAGAATAAATAACTCATCAAGTTTACTTTAATATCAACGTCTCACTTTAGTTAATCTGAAATCGTATCACAGTTTACTAATCTGTTTTCGGTTTGCAATGTTGCGTACTGTTTTATCGTTAATCCTTCGATTTTAAAAAAAAGGAAATAACATTTTACCAAAAGACATAAATTTATTTATATCCTCAATCATCTCCCCAATCTCTCCTCCTTGTCAAATAGTATGTTTCCTTTTGCAACTTTATTTGCCGGATTAATTTCAACTGCCTTCTTCCAAAACTCCAATCCCCTTGACTTGTTGCCCTGATTATAATAAATCGCCCCAAGATCATTCAGACAATCAGATCTTGCACTTTTATTTTCTTCCGGAGTTGAAAGGTATGATTTCTCAAGATAGTTCATCGATTGTTCGAAATTTTTCATATCCTCATAAATTTTTGCGATTTGAAATTCTATTTCGAAATGATCTTCAAATTTTTTCTCCGCAGACAAAAGTATATCAAGTGATATTTCCTTTTCGCCTATCTCTGAATGAGCAATTGCCAAAGCAACCTGTATTAATGGATAATTTTCTTTATCATCTTTTGTTAATTTTTCAAATTCACTTATGACTTTTTTGAACTTCCGTTTATAAAACAACTCACTGATATAGATGTGCCTCGGTAATTTAATAAATTCGAAGTCGTTAATTTCTTTTTTCACTATTATAGTATTTTTAATTCTCAGATCACTTCAGCACATCCAAATTCGCTGTCGGATGTGGAGATCGTATTGTATATGAATGAAGAAAGGGCGTATTGATAGTTGATGGATATAAGCTGAATTGCTCTTCACTGCATCAGAGTAAGTTTGATGCGCATTTAGAAGCTTTTTGATTTCGCATAATATTGAAAATATCTTTCTTAAAATCCATTGTTAAAATTTTAATTCTTGCCTCGCATGCGCGGGGAGGAGAAAAACACTTCCACACATTTGTCATTCCCAACCGCCTGCATAGCAACATTGCAAAGACAGAAGCAGTTTTCGTGCAGACGAGTTCCACGCATTGTCATTCCCAACCGCCTGCATTTTCAACATTGCAAAGACAGAAGCTGTCTTCGTGCAGGCGAGTGCCCTCGCATTGTCATTCCCGACCGCTTGCGTTGCAATATTGCAAAGACAGAATCAGTTTTCGTGCAGGCGAGTTCGGGGGGTACCCTCTGGGTCATCTCTGAATCGAGACCCAAACATTTACTCAAAGCGAAATTGAACATTGATAATTGATAATTGATCGGTATCACAGATTACTAATCTGTGTTCCGGTAAAAAAGCCGCAAAATTATAGGTGCAACCCTTGCGGTTGCCCTGTAACGGATGCAAATGATGATGAAAAATAATTATACCTTTTTTGACATTTCAAATTATGCGGCATAACTTTAATTTTAAATCCGGTTTTAAAAATTAATAATAAAATGAACGAAAAAATAACTGATCAGATAAGCAGTTCGCTTTCAATAAATAAAAAACAGGTCACTGCAACTATTGAGCTTCTCGAAGAAGGTGCGACCATACCTTTCATTTCAAGATACAGAAAAGAAGCTACCGGCAGTCTCGATGAAATACAGGTCTCGGATATTCAGTCGGAATTGAAGCGGCTTAATGAGCTCACACGCCGCCGTGAATATATTTTGAAAAGTATTTCCGATCAGAATAAATTAACTGATAAGCTTTCTGAAAAGATAAATAACTGCTGGGACCTGAATGAGCTTGAAGACATCTATCTTCCATTTAAACCAAAACGAAAGACACGTGCGACAGCCGCTCGGGACAAGGGACTTGAGCCGCTCGCTGTAATGATCATGTCGCAGGATAACTTTAACCTTAATGATCAGGCAAATAAATTTTTGAATGATGAAGTGGAAAATACTGATGAGGCTCTGGCAGGAGCGAGGGACATTGTTGCGGAGTGGATCAACGAAGACATTAAATCGAGAAATACATTGAGACAACTTTTCACTCAATCCGCTGCACTTAGCTCAAAAGTAATTGCAAAGAAAAAAGAAGAAGGACAAAAGTATCTTGACTACTTTGATTATTCGGGTGAGTTAAAAAAATGTCCGGCTCATCGGTTGCTTGCGATCTTCCGCGCAGAACAGGAAGGAATATTGCGGGTGTCAGTTGATATAGATAATGATGTCGCAATCAGCAAGCTTGAGAATATGTTTATTAAAAATAAAAATGAAGCAGCTGCACAGGTTTCAATAGCAATTAAAGATTCATTCAAAAGATTACTCTCCCCTTCCATTGAAAACGAATTTCGCAACAGTGCAAAGGAAAGAGCGGACAAGGAAGCTATTCTTGTTTTCTCGGAAAACCTGCGACAGCTTCTGCTTGCAGCGCCTTTGGGACCTGTACCGACAATGGCGATCGATCCGGGATTCCGGACAGGATGTAAGTTAGTCTGTCTCGATGAACAAGGTAACTTACTTCATAACACAACTATCTATCCACATCCACCGCAGAATCAGTTCAAAGAGTCATCAGAAATTATTATCAAACTTATCAAACAGTATAAGATAAAAGCCATAGCCATCGGTAATGGGACGGCAGGAAGGGAAACAGAGAACTTAATAAAGTCTCTTGCTGATAAGCCGTCTGATACGGAAGTGTTTATGGTCAATGAATCGGGAGCTTCGATTTACTCAGCATCTGAAGTTGCCAGGGAAGAATTTCCTGAACTCGATCTTACTGTTCGCGGCGCGATCTCCATCGGAAGGCGGCTTATGGATCCTCTTGCCGAGCTTGTGAAGATAGATGCAAAGTCGATCGGTGTCGGTCAGTATCAGCATGATGTTGATCAGGAACAATTAAAAGATACACTCGATCAGGTAGTCAGCTTTGCCGTGAATCAGGTTGGTGTAAATCTTAATACTTCGAGCAAGCATTTGCTTCGTTACGTTTCAGGCATCGGACCTAAGATCGCGAATGCGATAACAAAGTATCGTCTGGATAACGGTCCTTTCAAGTCCAGGAAAGAACTGATGAAGGTTGCAGGTTTAGGCAATAAGGTATTTGAGCAGGCTGCCGGATTTTTAAGAATACCAGGAGCGAAAGATCCGCTCGATAACAGCGCGGTTCATCCCGAGAGTTATCCGATCGTCGTTAAAATGGCGGCGGATCTTGCAAAACCTGTAAAGGAAATAATTGAATCTGATGAAGTAAGAAATCAGATCGACATTAAAAAATATATAAGTGATAAGGCAGGACTTCCGACTTTAGAGGATATTATGAACGAGCTGAAGAAGCCCGGACTGGATCCGAGAGGGCGTGCGGAAACATTTTCATTTGCTGAATCTGTGACTGACATCAGCAATCTGAAAGTCGAGATGCGGCTGCCCGGTATCGTAACTAACATTACAAAATTCGGAGCGTTCGTTAACATCGGTATAAAGGAGAACGGGCTGCTGCATATTTCACAGATAAGCGAGAACAAATTCATAAAAGATCCCGCGGAAGTTCTGAAGCTTGACCAAAAGGTAATGGTCAGGATCATCAGCATAGATAACGAAAGGAAGAGGATCCAGTTGTCATTGTTCTGATTTCTGAAAATTGATAATTAATAATTAATAATTGATAATTGAAAATTGATAATTGAAAAACTACATTCATAAAATTAATTATAATTCCTCTATGAAAAAATTTATTCTCCTTTCTTTATTGTTCCTAAATTTAAATGTAAATGCTCAGACACTTCCTTCGAAAGATGTCCTCTTCAGTAAACTAAAGGAGCTTAAAGAACAAAGTAAAGTAAATGCTCTCATTGCAGGGATCTGGCAAGGCGATCAGAATATTCTATCGGTAGCTTTTGGAGAATCGATGACCACTGTTCCTGCTGATACAAGCATGCATGTCCGCATCGGAGGAATTACCGAAACCTTTTTCGGAACACTTGTAATGATGCTTGTCGATCAGGGAAAGTTCGGTCTCGATGATAAGATCTCAAAATGGCTGCCCGATTTGCTTGAGGCAGATAAAGTGACCATTGGCATGCTCATTACGAACACCTCGGGCTATAGAGATTATGTCCGCAATCAAAATTTTCTTGAAATAATTACAGACCAGCCATTCCGGGAAATAACAAGGAAAGAGATCATTGACTTTGCAACAAGCGACGGGAAGATGGACTTTCCACCCGGCACACAGCAGGGTTATTCTCATACTTCGTTCACGATACTGGGAGAGGTGCTGGAAAAGGCGACCGGTAAAAGTCTCGGTGAACTTTTTACGGAGAATATTTTTAACCCGCTTGGTCTGTCACATACAGGATATAATATCAATGCAGATCTTCCTTACCCTGTTCTTCATGCTTACAGCTCTGACCGCGGAGTTTATGAGGACGCTACATTTTGGAGTCCGTCATGGACACGTGATTCGGGACCGATCTATTCAAATTTAAATGATGTTGCAAAATGGGCTAATGTTTTTGGTAAAGGAAAACTGCTTACTCCGGAATCATTCAATGTGCTTGTAAGCCGTCCTGCTTCAGCTCCTGACCCCAATCGTTTTATGGCTTCCGGATTTGCTGTTCTTAATGGTTGGTTTGCGCAGAATCCCGAGTTCAATGGTTACTCAGGAGGGTTCGGATATTATCCGCCAAAGGAATTGACGATCATTGTATTTACAACAGAATCCAAAGACCGTTCATCCGGCACGCAGGCAGTCAATATATTGCAGGATATCTCAAAAATGCTGACTCCTGATGCTCCTATAAATTTTAAATAGTATTTATCGGCAAGAGCAAGAATATCAGCCACGAATTTCACATATTAACACGAATTATTTTTCTTTATCTATTCAATTGAAAGCAATGAAAGAAATTCGTGATCATTCGTGTAATTAGTGGCAAAGCTTTTGATGATAGGCAAAGAGCAAAAACATCAGCCACGAATTTCACATATTAACACGAATTATTTTTATTTTATGTATCCTTTGAAAGCAAAAAAAGAAATTCGTGATCATTCGTGTAATTAGTGGCAAAGCTTTTGATGATAGGCAAAGAGCAAGAACATCAGCCACGAATTTCACATACTAACACGAATTATTTTTATCTATGTATTCAATTGAAAGCAAAAAAAGAAATTCGTGATCATTCGTGCAGTTAGTGGCAAAGCTTTTTGATGATCCAACGACATCATATCACTTAACTATAAACTTCTGTCCCTTCGAAAATTTTCTTACTGTTTCCAATGGCAGATTGAGATTATCCGCGACAAGCTGTTCGGGATTTGAATCGAGCCAACTGCTTAAACTGATCTCTTCATACATACCGCCGTTAAATACGATCATAAGCCTGCAGTCTTCATCACTAATGTTTTGTATTGAATGTCCGTATCCCATCGGAGCATAGCCGATATCTCCTTCATTTAATTCTGCAACGGTTGAAAGTCCCGATGAAGCAAAGATCGTAAGTCTCGCCTTTCCGGAAAGAACATAACACCATTCATCAGTATTCGGATGCCAGTGAAGTTCGCGCAAAGCTCCGGGCTTAAGCTCAAGAACTCCTCCCGACATTGTTGTTGAAATAGGAAATTCCTTTGACGAAGCCATCCACAATGTTCCGCCTTCAGTCTTTCGGAACGGTTCCTGAGAAAGCAGTTTGAATTTATGAGTAAGCGGCGGAGCATCGTCAGGTGTCTTTTCATTTTTATCTTCACTTGCTTTGACAATGTAGACTTCCTTATCCGGCAGTGCTTTTAATTCATCTTTATCAACGTGAAGATTTTTAGCGACAGTTTCTATAGGAGTATTGGCGAGCCAGTCAGTCACGCTGAATGTTGCAAATTCAGAGAATGCCCCGTTATCAAAGACCAGCATGAAGGTAGTCCCGTCCGGGCTTAAGCCTTCGATCGAATGACCGTGACCTCTGGGAAAGTACCAGATGTCACCTTCACCAAAATAGTTTTCCTCGTAACGTCCCTGCGGATCAACAATGGTGGTTCTTACATTTCCGGAAATTACAAATCCCCATTCCGCAGCATTGGCGTGCCAGTGAAGTTCGCGCAGACCACCGGGCTTCAGGTTCATTAAAACTCCTGCAATATTTTTTGAAACGGGAAAGTCTTCAACAGTCGCCTGTCGGGCATCACCAAATGGAAGCACACGGGATTTCTGATCTTTTAAAGAAAATCTAAATTCAGGAAGCTCTGTCTGAGTACTGTCTTTCTTTTTCATAATGGTAAGTAATTTGTTTTATTCAATTGGGGATTTAAAGCAACAAATTAATTCTTTTGATCTGTAAACTCAATATATACAATTGAGATTTTGATTTTAGATCATTAATTTATCACTGCTAAATCTGCAAGTAAATTTAATCCAAACAATAATAATCAATATTTATTTAACTCATGAAGATAGCAGTATCAGGCACCCACAGAACCGGAAAAACTACATTGGTTGAGAAATTACAGGAAGCACTTCCGGAATACGTTTGCAAAGCTGAACCTTATTTTGAATTGGAAGAAACAGGAATTGTATTTTCTGAAGAGCCCGCTGCCGAAGATTACTTTATGATGCTTGAGCATTCGATCGAACAAGTTACTTCAGGCGAAAATAATGTTATCTTTGACAGATGTCCTGTTGATTTATTGGCTTATGTTCAGGTAGTAAATAATTCTGAAGATATTAATATTCAATCATTGTACAATAGAGTTAAGGATGCAATGTCTGAAATTGATCTTCTTGTATTTGTACCTGTTGAGAAGCCGGATCTGATAAGTTGTCCCCAGTCAGAAATGCCTGAACTTAGACTGAAGGTAAATGATATCTTAAGGGATTGGATAAGGGATTTTAATACGAACTCGATAGAAGTTACCGGTTCACCGGCTTCACGGAGAGATCAGGTTTTGAAACAAATGTCGAAGATTTAGATTTCAGATCTGCCGACCCGGAGTCAAGAATCGAAAAATATACACCGCATATTCTGAATGGAAATGAATTGAATGATTAGTGCTACCATAGTAGTTTTACTGATTCTGATCGTGCAATAATTGTTTTTCAGACACAAGGATAGTAGATCCTTTCAATTAATCAATAACTAAACAGAATGAAAAAAGGACTGTCACAAAATCAATGTGATGAACTGCTCAATACTTTAAAATCACGTTTTGAAAAAAACCTGACGCGCCATAAAGATCTTGAATGGTCTGAAGTGGAAGCAAGGATCAAAGCCAATCCTGATAAACTGTGGTCCCTCAAGGAAATGGAAAGGACAGGCGGCGAACCGGATGTTGTTGATCATGATAAAAAAACAGGCGAATATATTTTTTATGATTGTTCAGTGGAAAGTCCCAAAGACCGCAGAAGTCTGTGTTACGACCACAAAGCGCTGGAGTCAAGAAAAGAAAATAAACCAAAAGACAGCGCAAATGATATGGCTTCTGCAATGGGCATTGAAATTTTAACCGAAGAACAATACCGTGAGCTGCAGATGCTTGGAGAGTTCGATACCAAAACATCAAGCTGGATCATAACACCATCCGAGATCAGAGAACTTGGCGGCGCTTTATTCTGCGACCGGCGCTACGACACTGTCTTTGTTTATCACAATGGCGCTGAATCATACTATGCAGCAAGGGGTTTCCGTGGCTCGTTAATGGTGTGATAATTGTGTCTTTGTAAAAGAATTCTGTCGTTGTAAATTGTCCAATGCAATTATACAACGATGCGACATAAACATTAGACAAACACACGGTAACAATAACTCAGTCAACACGAGGACATTTTTGCAAAACCAACATTAAACAAAATAATATCAAATGGCTGAAAAAAAATCAAAGCTTGCTGTCATAAAAACAAAGCAAAACTTAGCAAGCGTCGAAGATTTCATCAATAGTGTTCCGGCTGAACAAAAGCGGAAAGACAGTTATGTTCTTTTGGAAATGATGAAGAAAGCATCAGGGGAAGACCCAAAAATGTGGGGAGGTTCCGTCATTGGTTTTGGTAGTAAAAGATACAAAAGCCCCGCCAGCGGAAGAGAAGTTGACTGGCTCCTGATAGGTTTCTCTCCGCGTAAAGCTAATCTGTCAATATACATTACCGTTGGTATAAAGGAGCATGAAGCCGCACTTAAAAAGCTGGGCAAGCATAAGACCGGCGTGGGCTGTCTCTACATAAATAAGCTGGAAGATGTAGATATGAAAGTTCTGAAGGGAATGATAGAAGCATCATTAAGCCGGAAGTAGAAATCGTCAAGATTAATTATGTTTGTCATTCTGAGCGAAGTGAAGAATCCATTCAACTAATTGAATCCCTCCACTTCACTCCGTTCGTTCAGAATGACAAAAGTATAATATCAGCGCGCCAATCATTGTAAAATTAATAATTGATAATTAATAATTGATAATTATTTAACCATTACTATCTTCGACACTGCCGAAAATTCATTCGATGTAAGCCGCACAAAGTAAACTCCGCTGTTCAAATGACTTCCGTTAAATGTATTCTTGTATTTTCCCGCATCAAGACGCCGGTTAAGTAATTCTGAAACTTCCTTTCCCGTAATATAAAAAGCTTCACTACAGTCTCACCTGCTTCAGGCAGATCAAATTCAATATTCGTTGAAGGATTAAACAGATTAGGATAATTCTGATAGAGTCGATACGATCCCGGAATTACCGTAGAGACTGTTTGTATTCCAACAGTCCCCCTTCTCAGAACAAGTATTGCAGTATTGGTTGTCGCTAGAGAATCGGTTCCATTATAAACTTTTGCTCTGTATATAATGATCACGGAATCACCTGTCAGTCCGAACTGCACTGCCATGCTGTCAAGAAATCCTTTGCTGAGAAGTGAGAAAGTATCACGTCCATTACCCGTTGAATAAAAATATTTTTCAGCTCCGCTCTGCGGCTTTCTGAAATTGATCTTATAATCAGCACTTGTATCGGTGCTTGATCTTATCCAGTTAAACAGCACCTTACCCGTATCATCGGGTGAAGTAATTTTTCTTGTATTGTTCACGGGATTCAGTGTATTGAAGCTTGTCAGTGCAGTTGCAATAACTCTGAAAACATTTGTCCTGCTCATTGAATCCGAACCCATCGAAGTTGTAACCTTCAGCTTCACACTGTAATCTCCGACTCATTGGAATACAGAGTCCTCCTTTCCAAAAAATTATTTAAGAATTTGTAAATATAGTTTTTCTGAAGAATAATTTCTGACATAAAATTTTCAAATCCTAAACTTACTCAAAGCACACTCTACTCACTCAAAGCACTCAGCACTTTCCTTAGCTCAACACCTTTTCCCAGCACCGGCTTAAAGATGTCTCCTTCACTCTTTATGCGCGCGATGGCATTATGAATATTAAAATCCTTCATCTTCAGACCTTTCTTAACCTCATCCCAATGCAAAGGCATTGAGACCGTAGCGCCGGGCTTTGGTCTCAGGGAATATGCCGCGGCAACAGTCGCTTGTGGACGGTTCTGTAAAAAATCTATATACATTTTTCCTTTGCGGTTCTTTACCGCGCGTTCTATGCTTGTAAACTTCGGGAGTTCCTTATTAACCATGGTTGCAATGAGCCGCGCAAATTCTTTTGATTGTTCGTAAGTATATTTTGCATTTAAAGGGATGTAAATATGTATGCCTGTTGATCCGCTGGTTTTTGCATACGCGTCGACTTTCATTCCCGTTAGAATTTCATGTGTCACCCTCGCGGCTTCAATCACCTGCTCGAATGTATTTTCCGCCGGGTCAAGATCTATGATGCACCAGTCCGGATGATCAGGTTTATCTGTCCTGCTGCTCCAGGGATTCATTTCAATGCAGGCAAGTGATGCCATATAAAGAAGACTGGCTTCATCGGTCGCAACAAGAAAATGCTTATCACGCGCGTCTGCTTCACTGTGATATAAATATTTTTTGATCCAGTCAGGTGCTTTACCTGTTACATCTTTTTGATAAAAGCTATCGCCTGTTATTCCGTTGGGATATCGGTTAAGTGACTGAGGGCGGTCTTTAAGATATGGTAAAATAAATGGCGCGGTCTGATAATAATAGTTAAGCATATCACGTTTTGTAATTCCCTCTCCGGGCCAGAATATCTTGCTCAGATTGGTAAACTTTAATTCGTGCCCGTTTATTTTTCGGACCTGCGTTTCTTCCGAAGGATTGAGTAAGGTTGCTCTTTCCTTTTTATTGACCGGCTTCAGGATCTTTTCCGTTTTCTTTTTTATGGAGGAAACAACTTTTTTTGAAGAGACAGGTTTTTCCATGATAATATTTTTAGGTTTCTTATCAGCTCTCATTCCTTCGAATGAAGGATGCCGCATTACACCGTCAGATGTCATCTCAGTGAAGCTCACTTCGCACACTAATTCCGGCTTCAGCCATACCGCAGAAGCGTGCGGCGGGTCAGGTCGGAATCTCGAGGGTTTATTTATGTCAGGTGTAATTGTAAACGGAGGTTTATTAATGATCAGAGGAGCAAATTCCTTTAGCATCTCTTTCTGCAGCTTTTGTGTAAAACCCGTTCCGACCTTTCCTGTATAGATTAATTTTCTATCATCAAACACACCAACAAGCAATGAGCTGAAGGCTTTTGAAGTATCATCATTCTTTGTGTAACCGCCAATCACCATTTCCTGCCGCTTGTTAGCTTTGATCTTTAACCATTCCTTGCTCCGAAGTCCGGGCGTATAAAGACTGTCGCTGTTTTTTGCAATGATCCCCTCAAGTCCTATTTCTTTCGCGCTTTCAAAGAACTGTATGCCGCTTCCTTCAAAGCTCTCACTCATTCTGATAATGCCCTGTTCGGGTATGATCTTCTTCAGAATTTCTCTTCTCTTGGATAATGTTAAGCTCATCAGATCATATCCGTTCATCCACATCAGATCAAAGACATAATAATAGATTTCACCGTCTGCCTCACTGCGCCAATTTTGAAGAGCTCCGAAGTCCGCTTTACCTTTATCATCCAGGACCGTGATCTCTCCGTCAATGACCGCGCTGATGTTCCATTCCTGCACAGCTTTGTATATGCTGTAAAATTTTTTGTTGAATGATTTGTCATTACGGGTTCTTAATTCCACCTTCCCGCCATTACATAAGGCAACAGTTCTGTAGCCGTCCCATTTAATTTCATAGATCCATCCTTCCTTATCGAACGGTTCACTGATCAGCGTAGCGAGCATCGGAGATACTTTTTTTGGGAATGCCGCCTTCTTTGCTATGTCTTTTAACTGTTCATCAACATCCGCATTTATTTCTTTATTCTTTTTTTTTTCCTTCTCATTCTTATTTTTTAAAGAAGAAGCCTTAACATCGGAACGGCGGTTCAGTTCAATTTCTTTTTTACTTTTTGAAACGCTTTCCTTTACACGCTGTGAACCGTAGAAATTCTTAGTGGTTTTTTCAACCTGGGCAATGGTCTTTTTAGAAATGACAGACTTGTCCTTCTTTGTAATGTCATCTTTAGATGCGTACTTATCTTTCAGCTTAAATAGAAGCCAGCCGTTTTCACCTCTGCCATGCGCTTTAATAAGCGCATACTCACCTTTGAGTTTCTTACCGTGAAGAATAAATTTTAATTTTCCCTTGTGCAGTTGTGACCGGAAATACTTATCCTCCTTTTCCTTATCATCCACTTCAAAGTCAGCCGCCTCATAAGTTCCTTCATCCCAGACAATAACTGTCCCTGCTCCGTACCCGCTTGGAATGATCCCTTCAAAATTCCGGTAATCATAAGGATGGTCTTCCACCATCATTGCAAGACGTTTTACTTCAGGATCGGTAGAAGGTCCCTTCGGAACAGCCCAGCTTTTGAGCACACCACCCATTTCAAGTCTGAAGTCATAATGTAAATGAGACGCGTCATGCTTCTGTACAACAAATCTTAGCTTGCCGCTGTCCGGCGCGCCTCCTATAGGTTCAGGACTTTTTTTGAAATCTCTTTTCTGTTTGTACTTGGTTAAACCCATTATGTAATTTTAATTAGCTTTGTATTTCCGGTAGAATTTATTCTCTGAATTGTCGTGCTTAATTCCGGTTTAATGAAATAAATTTAAGCATTAAAATAATTAATGCTCAGGATATTAATACCTGCTTAAATAATATTTTCAATTAGTATACCAAAGTTAAGTGAGTGTTTGTGAGGAGACTACGTAAAGTGGGGGATTCTTCACAGTAGTTTGAAAAGTGTTTTGTTCCTTATGTAGAATTCCTGAATGCTTGTTGTTATGGATCAATATATAGTAATCAATGGTCAATGGATATGTAAGAAGAAAAAGGAAATTCTCGACGCATTCAGTGCGTCCAAAATAATTTTCATCAATGGTAAGAAAATATATTGGATATTACAGATGGGAAAATCAGAGGCAATTAGAAATGTTAAATGAAATTTATTGATGGGAAAATTTGAGTGAGGTATATAAAATTCTTAACGGGAGAATTTTTATTTTAAAAGAACCATTCTCTTTGTATCAATATTCTTTCCGTCAACATTCAAAGTATAAAAATAAACCCCGCTTGGGTAATGACTTCCGTCAAATGATATTTTATAATTTCCAGCCGGCTTATATTCATTTGTTAAAGTAAATACATCTTTTCCGAGTGCATCGTAAATCTTCAAAGTGATAAAACTTCTTTTTGGAACTGCGAACGAAATCTCGGTAGAAGGATTAAAGGGATTCGGATAATTCTGATAAAGAATAAAGGATGAAGGTATTTGAGAATTATTATTAATGACTGATACCGGTTCATCCGGTGGAACGAAGCCATACTGATTTGTTCTGTATCTGTCGTGACCATACATCGGCCATGGAAGGTCAGCAGTATTATAAGGAACTCCCGGAAAAGTGAACGCGTAAATGATAGTGCCCAGATTTATTTCCGGTGTGCTATACAATGAAACAAAAACCATATCAAGCTGTCCGTCTTTGTTCAGGTCACAAAAGGTAGGGGATATAATTTGAATTCCTGGTGTTCTTAAAGGAGACCAGCTTGTTTGTGAACCATCGGGATTAAAGAACCACAGGTATCCCCTTCGCTCACTAAAACCGCCTATAGTATCCTGTCGGTCAGCACCTAAAATGACATTCATATTTGCTGAAGTCTTCGCAATAGCAGAAGCTCTGAAAACATTTGCACCGGGAGCGAAGACCGGCCAATTAGAAAATTCAGATCCTGAACTGTTAAATGCATAAGTCGAATCAATTGAATTAACAACAATATCAAGGTTTGAACCGGAAATTTTACCCAACTGAACTCCGAAACAGTCATAAGATGTTTTTGTATAAAACCTGCTAATAATGTTACCGTTACTGTTGTAAGTGGTGGTTCGAACTCTAAAAGTAAAGGGGTTAAAATTTGGTGAATAATTTGAATTAATAATAAAATTTTTATTTCCATCAGGGTTTTCAAAAATTGTAGCCGGAGATGGAGCAAAGTAATATCCGGAATCCGACTCAATAGGAAAACCTGTAAAATTCTCACCGTTATCTTTTAATACATAAATCATATTTGAATCCATTTTCATTATAGATTGATTGAAGTGAGATACGGGAGCAATTACTTCCGCGTTACCGTCTTTGTCCAAATCACCTACTGTAAATAAAGAGAAAGTACTCCTGTTACCAATGGAAATATCTCTTGGCCAACCATTTCTAATACTACCATCAAAGTTAAAAACACAAATCTTGGTTGTCCTGTTAACTAATATTTCAAGTTTCCCGTCATTATCTAAATCATACAAAGTCAGTGCATCACTGAAATCATCATTTTGCATTCCTCCTCCATAAAAAACCGGGAATCCCTGTAGATTGCTGCCGTCATAGCCCCAAACAAATATTGAATCTTTTACACGGATAACAATATCGATAAAACCATCTCCGTTAATGTCACCTGCTGCAGAGTTAAAATAATTTGGAATATCTTTAATCACTTTTGGCCAGCCTGCTAAATTTTTGCCGGTATTATCAGTTAGATACACTCTTCCCGTGAAAGAAGAAAGATTTACACAAAATAATATTTCGTTGTCACCATCGTTATTAAAATCAGCTATAATAGTGGAAGATGTGGGACCATCCAAACTGTCTAATATAGGAAATCCTGTCATCAGTTGTGGCTGAGCAAGTAACACTGATGACAGAAAAAGTGGTATAAAAAGAAAAAATATTTGTGAAGAAATTTTCATCAAAAGAACTATTTCATTAATTATTCAAAATCAGTTATATACACAGTAAAGCTTTCACCGCCTCCGATATGTTGATTAGTCAGATGACCGGAACCCAATCCTGGCTTTATTGCCCAGATATCATAATATCCATTAGTAACTGATGGAAAGAAAGCTTTTCCGTAAGTACCGTTTGTTGTAGTATAAACAATTGAACCGCCTTGCCTTAGTGTGACAGTTGCTAACTGAACATAATTTGGTCCGTTATAGACAAACACAGTGGCTCCAAACTCGTTTATGTCTATAGTTTCGTTTTCGATTACCGGATTTGATTTGAAGAATGCAAAACCGAGTGAAACTGAGAGGGTTAAAACTGCGGTGATAAAGATTTTTGTTCTCATGCCTTTAATTTTAAGTTTATAGAATATTTTTAAAATGCAATTAAACTTACATCCCCCCCAATAATTAAAAGGCATTTTTCCATCCCTCACTATCTTCGCATTGCCTCATAATAAATGTAACCGTAAAACAATGTACTAAAAGGTTAATTATTATCCGCACAATAGTAAGAAAATATATTGGATATACATGATAAAGCTCAGACTCCGTTTCCAAGATTGTTTGAAACAGAGTATATAGTTACATTTTAATATGAGGCAACCGGCTTGTTTCCTCATGCTTCATAGTCCTCAAAAAATCATTTGACTTCAAAAAATATTCATCGTATATTTACGATATAAGATTAATCAAAACATAGAAAATGGCGATAAATAAGAAAGAAGAATTCAACAAGACTGACAATGAGCTGGCTGATTTCGCAAAAGCTATCAGTCACCCCGCGCGGGTTGCCATTCTGAAAACAATCTCCCGAAAGAATATGTGTATCTGCGGAGAGATTGTAGAAGTCCTTCCTCTGTCACAGTCCACGGTATCTCAGCACCTCAAAGAGCTGCTCAATGCCGGACTTATAGTAGGGACCATTGAAGGAACAAAATCATGTTACTGCATCAACTGGAAAGCCTTCGGGAAGTTTGCAAACGGGTTTAACAGTTTTTTCAATAATGCAAAGACAAAGGCAGATGCTTTCCGGAAAGAAAACTGCTGCTGAAAAAACTAATTTAATAATTAAATCAAAACGAAAATGCAAACATCAGAAGAAATTAAAGAGATGGTAAAAGATAAGTATAGCAAGATCGCCCTGCAAAGCAAAGAGGTAAATGAAACGTCCTGCTGCGGCTCAGGGTGCTGCTCGGACGAAGCATACAATATTATGAATGAAGAATACTCTTCATTGAAAGGCTACAACCCGGATGCTGACCTTGGACTTGGCTGCGGTCTGCCGACTCAATTCGCGCAGATCAAAGAAGCTGACATAGTTATTGATCTCGGCTCCGGCGCAGGCAATGACTGCTTTGTCGCAAGATCGGAAACAGGAGAAAAAGGAAAAGTGATCGGAATTGATTTTTCGGACCCGATGATCGCAAAGGCAAGAAAGAATGCCGAACGCCTTGGCTTTCATAACATTGAATTCAGACAAGGTGAGATAGAAAATCTTCCGGTGAATGACGGCATTGCCGATGTTGTAGTAAGCAATTGTGTTCTGAATCTTGTGCCGGATAAGAACCGGGCATTTGAAGAAATATACAGAGTGCTCCGGCAGGGAGGTCATTTTAGCATCTCGGATATTGTACTTGTTGGCGAGCTGCCGGATAATATCCTTAAAGCAGGTGAAATGTATGCGGGCTGTATTTCAGGAGCGATTCAAAAAAATGAATATCTGAAAATAATAGAAGATACCGGCTTTCAAAACATAAAGGTTCAAAAGGAGAAGATCGTGACTGTTCCGGATGATATACTTTCGAACTATCTTTCTGAGGATGAAATTGAGCTTTATAAAAAAAGCGGTGCGGGCATTTACAGCCTGACAATTTATGCGGAAAAACCGGTCTTCGCTTAAACTAATATTCGTACTATTCTTACGCTGTCAGAAGTGAGGATCAGCAAGCACTGATGCTCGTATCAATGGCAGCGTATTACATTATCTGATGCAATACAGATCATACTTCTTTTCATCTTCGGATGACCCGTCATCGCCATAAAACTGAACAGTGACGATCTTTCCAAGACGATTTGCCTTTCTGAATCCGATCTTCCTCAGGTTGTTGGCGGCTTTGAGGTTTTTATAATGAACATACCCTACAATGTATTTGAATTTATTCAGACCACGGACATAATTGATCAGTATCTTTGAAGATTCAAAACCAAGCCGCAAGCCCCTGTACTTTTTTTCAATCGCGGTCGATATTTCACATGCCTCATCATAATGCTTTCTCCACTTGAAGCAGACATATCCGATGTAAAGTCTTTTCCATTTTATCACATACCAAACCTCAACAGGATTATCCGCCTTCATGTTAATCCACTTGCGCACTTTGGACAGTGTCCTGTATTTTAGATAGTCCGGATTTAAAAATTCAGCGATACCCTTCTCATTAAACAATTCATAAATAAGCTTGTTTAACTTCTCATCATCTTTTTTAAATCTTACCAGCAAACAGTTATCACCGTGAATTGTTTTTTTATAAGTCAAATTGTAATTGATTGTAAAATTCATAAGACCATTTACTATTTGAATTACAAATCAGGTGATCTCTGAATCTTTTGAATCTTATAAATCTTATAAATCTTAGTTAATCATAGAATCTTAGAATCCTAGTTAATCCTAAAATACTAGTTAATCTTAGTTAATCTTTCGGCACCACCGTTCCGTACCAGAATTTTTTTGTCCTGTCCTTTATCTCGTCAATGTGAATATGCTTGGCTTCGGTATACTCCTTCAGCCCGTCGACTCCAAACTCTCTTCCGATACCGCTTTGCTTATATCCGCCAAAAGGTGCGCGGTCACTGAGAAGATGATATTCATTGATCCAGACCGTTCCGGTTCTGAGACGGTTCGCGACACTAATAGCGCGTTCGTCATTGCCTGACCACACAGCTCCGCCCAAACCATAGATCGAATCGTTAGCGATCTCAACTGCTTCATCATCATCCTTAAACTTAATGAGCACAACAACAGGTCCAAAAATTTCTTCTTGGGAAATTTTCATTTTATTGTTTGAATTTACAAAGACAGTCGGTTCGATATAGTAACCTTTATCTCCAACTTTATTTCCTCCTGTCAGAACTTCAGCTCCTTCCTCTTTACCAAGTTTTATATAATTCATCACGGAGTCAAATTGTTTTTTATTTATGATTGGTCCTACATCAGTCTTCTTATCTGCCGGATCGCCTATCTTCATTCTTGAAATTTTTTCCTTCAGCTTCCCGACAAACTCATCATATATTTTTTCGTGAACAAGCAGCCTTGTTCCGCCTTCGCAGCATTGTCCTTGATGATAGAATCCCGCATAGATCGCGCCGTCAACGCTCATTTCAATATCAGCGTCATCAAGAACTATGTTAGCTGACTTACCGCCGCATTCAAGTGTTATCTTTTTAAGATTTTCCGCGGCATTCTTCATGATTATTTTACCAACTTCGGTCGAACCTGTAAACCCAACCTTATCGACTTTACTATTGGTCACAAGCTCTGTTCCGATCTCACTGCCGCTTCCGGTTATAATGTTGACCACTCCTTTAGGCATATCTGTCTGATCGATGAGTCTTGCAAGCTCACACGAGGTCATTGAAGTTTCCATCGCGGGTTTTAGTATGACAGTATTGCCGGCGGCAAGCGCGGGACCAAGTTTCCATATCGCCATCTTGAGCGGGAAGTTCCACGGAGTAATAAGCGCGCACACACCGATCGGTTCGCGTCTGATAATATTCTTACTTACACCTTCCTTTGAAAGTCCTTCAACATTTTCATCAAAATCTACAGCAGCCATTTTAGAATAATAGTTAAGACTTTTTGCTGAAAGAAAAACATCCTCGCCTGCTTTTTTAAATGTAGATCCCGAGTCCATTATTTCAAGCTCTGTAAGTCTCTTTGCGTTCTCGTTAATTTTATCAACGACTTGCTTGAGAATGCGGCTTCGTTCTTCACGTGGCAGACCGCTCCATACTCCGCTGTCAAAAGCTTTCCTTGCCGAGTCAACGGCATCCTTTGCATCCTGAACAGTTGCTTTGGAAATTTCCGCAATGACCTCTTCGTTAGCCGGATTTACCGATTCAAATGTTTTCTTATCTGATGATTCTCTGAACTCTCCGTTAATGTATAATAAATATTTTTCCATCTGTATTGGTTAATTAATTAATTTTAGTGGTTTAGTTAAAAAAGTAATTTGTAAAAGGATCTGTATAATGCGAAGGGTATGAATATGATAGTTTGTAAGTTTTGTGATCTTGTTAATTTACATATTACATAAAAAGATAGGGCTTCCATTCGTCATCAATTCTCCCCGCAAAGTTCTTTATGAATGTAATGTGGGAAGGTCTTTTAGGTAAATTCATAAGCGGCATCTTAGCTTCATCAGGCGTCCGGCTTCCTTTTTTATTGTTACAGCGGATGCAGGCTGTAGTAAGATTTTCCCAACTGTCTTCGCCTCCGCGTGATTTCGGGATTACGTGATCGACGGTAAGATTGGTAGTAACACCGCAGAACTGGCACTTATGACTATCCCTTCTTAAGATATTCTTTCTTGATAAGATGATCTTTTTGAAAGGCACTCTGACAAAGAACACAAGCCTGACTATACTGGGATAATCGAAGCTCCTTTGAACACTTGTTATCTTTTTCTCAGCTAAGCAGTATATTGCTTCCGCTTTTCCTAAATAAATAAGTATTACCGCGCGGCGCACATTACAAATAGTAAGCGGCTCATAGTTTTGATTTAAAACCAGAACCTTACCATTCAAATAATTTATTTGATTATACTTTCTATGTCTATATTCATGCTCGTAGAAGACAGCCTCCTTTTATTTAGGGATAGTACAAATTTAGAGATATTTGAGGGAAGAATCAATTTTTAATTTGGGTGTTCTCAAAAATATTTGAGAAAAAGCCAATTGAGAAATATCAATCATTAAACCGCTTGAGAACATTGCCGCTCAAAATATTTTTGAAAATTTAAACAATTTTATATTCAATCTGTTTTGGTAATATTTTTGCACCAATATCGAATGTTAAATATCAACCTTTAGATAACATCGAAGATATACTTAACTGTCCAAATAAATTTATGTTAATTCTGTTTTTAAATTAGTGATAATATTTTTAATTCGTGATCATTCGTGAAATTCGTGGCAAGTTTTTTTTCTTTGGACGGATGTGGCTTGAGAAAGGTTTTGAAATTTTTTTTATGAAAATATTTTCAGACATTGCAGGTAAATTTTTAATAAATGCAGACAGGCGACATAATTCTATATCTCAGCTTTGCGATACCCATACTTGTGATAATTGCAGTTATCTATTTTGTAAGAAGAGGTTTAAAAAAAGGTGAAGCTTTTGC
>JAWXBH010000212.1:0-8226 GCA_034439935.1 bacterium | reverse complement strand
TGGTTGAGTGGTTGAGTGGTTGAGTGGTTGAGTGGTTGAGTGGTTGAGTGGTTGAGTGGTTGAGTGGTTGAGTGGTTGAGTGGTTGAGTGGTTGAGTGGATGAGGGTGATTGAGTGATTGATTGATTGAGTGGTTGAGTGATTGAGTGATTGAGTAGTTGAGTAGTTGCGAAGTTGAGAAGTTGAGTGGTTGAGTGGTTGACCAGCAGGAAACTTTTCTTTGCAAAGCTTTCTTGCGCCTGACGGATGTGAACAATTGTAGTACAAACCTATACGATTAAGTATTAATTAAAATTGTTACCACAAACACTTGAAGACACAAAGAATGAAAAATTTTTTTAACTTTTAATTATCCTGTTCGCAATGTCAAAACAAAACAACTGACTATTAACTATTAACTATTAAATTATAAATTCATTTTTTATATTAACCAAAAATTTTTAACAAGGAGAATTCATACAATGAGAATAAAATTATTTTTATTCATACTCATTTCCATTGCCACTTCAACCCTTTTCATTTCATGCGGAAGCAAAGACAAGCAACCAACTTCAAAAAAGACAGATACACAGCCGATCTCTATCAAGCAGTTCGATACACCCGCAGGAGCTGACGCTTCTGTCACTGCCGAGCTGGGCGGTAACGGATTTACAGGCGAAGGCTGGACAACTAATACTGCTTACAATTTTCTTGGTGATCCTAAAGCTATAAAAGGAGGAAGCATCTCATGGTCGATCCCTGATTTTCCCGCTACACTAAGACAATATGGTAAGGATGAAAACTCCTATTATACACGTATGATGCAGAACCTTGTTTATGAAAGCCTGCTGAATACCGATCCCGTCAATGAAGAATATACTCCAAGACTTGCCACACACTGGCAGGTTTCTGCAGATAAAAAAACTTACAGATTCAGAATAAATCCTAATGCACGATGGGCTGACGGAAAGCCCGTTGTTGCTGATGATGTTATTGCAACATGGAAGCTTGCCATCGACAGAGGTCTGCTTTCAGGGACCGGAGACGTCTATCAGGAATATCTGGAACCACCGGTTGCAGAAAGTAAATACATAGTCACATTCAAAGCAAAGAAAGACGGATGGCTTCCGCTCTCCATTGTAGCGGGCATAAGGATATTACCCGCCCATGTGATCGGAGGTATAAGCGGTTCGGAATATTTAAATAAATATAATTATGATGTTGTACCCGGTTCAGGACCTTATTATGTAAGAAAAGAAGATGTTGAAAAGGAAAGATCGATCTACTTAAGAAGGAGAAGTGATTACTGGGGAGAGAAGGAAAGATTTGCAACAGGTCTTAATAATTTTGATGTAATTAAGACTGATGTCGTGCAGGATGAAACACTGATGTTTGAAAAATTTAAAAAAGGTGAAACCGATGTTTATGCATTTAACAGAGCTCAGTGGTGGGCTGAAAAATCTGATTTTGATGAAGTAAAAAGAGGCGTGGTTCAGAAAAGAAGAATATTCAATCAGAACCCTGCGGGACTTTCAGGTCTTGCATTCAATCTTCGTAAAGCACCATTCGATGATCTAAAGGTGAGAAGAGCTTTTCAGATGCTTTATGACATAAATAAATTCAACGAAAAATTATTTTACAACGCATACAAACCAACCAAATCAATATTCCCTGCAACACCTTATGAAAATCCAAATAACTATGTTCCCGGATTCAGCTTAGACAGTGCCATAATGCTGCTTGAAGAAGCCGGCTGGAAGGATAAGAATTCCGACGGATACAGAACAAAGGGTGGAAAGGTTTTTGAAGTTGAGATGGTATATACCTTGCCGAGTCAGGAAAGATATTTCACGATCTATCAGGAAGATCTTAAGAAGGCAGGAGTAAAACTAAATTTAAAGCAGGTTGACGGAACGACTCAGTTTAAAATCGGAAATCAGAGAAACTTCAGTCTCATTCCTGTGAACTGGGGAGGGCAGAATCCTCCAAGCCATGAATTTAATCTTACATCAAAAATGGCTGACGATACAAATTCAACAAACTGGCCGGGTTATAAAATAGCTAAAGTTGACGAGCTGGTCGCTCAGTATAATATTGATGACAATAAGCAAAACCGTGTAATGCTTACAAGACAGATGGACAGTATTATTGTTGCAATGCAGCCGTATGTTTTCGGTTGGTATGCTGATTATACCAGACTTGTATGGCATAATAAATTCGGATATCCGAAATGGTATCTTTCAAGATTTGACGATTATTATAGCGGAAGCGAGCAGCCGATATTCGCCATGTGGTGGTTTGATCCTGAAAAGTATGCAGCTTATGAATCGGCGCTTAAAGATAAATCCAAATCTCTGCCGACTGCAGAAGTAGATGAAACCTTCTGGGTAAATGTTTTAAACAGAGAGAACAAAGGTGAAACAGTCAACATAACGGAAGTCTCTTCAAAATAAAATCAGATGACATTTTATTTCATAAGAAGATTTTTGCTGATAATTCCGACATTCTTTGGTATCACACTGATCACCTTTTTAATACTTCAGTTCGTACCGGGCGGTCCGCTTGAGACCGCGCTTATGCAAATGCGTACGGGAGGTCAGACCGGCGGCGGTGAAACAGGAAGCTCCAGCACTTCACAGAATATACCTCAGGAAGCGATCGAAGAGCTAAAAAGGTTTTATGGTTTTGACAAGCCGATCTATGAAAGATATATGATCTGGGTAGGTAATCTTGCAAGCTTTGACCTCGGTACTTCTTACAAATACAACGAGCCAGTCTGGGACGTCATAGCTTCACGCTTTCCCGTTTCAATTTATTTCGGACTTATCGGATTCTTATTAACATATATAATATGCATTCCGCTGGGAGTGTATAAGGCTGTCAAGAATGGATCCTCGTTTGACATACTTTCTTCGATATTTATATTCATTGGAAGATCAATACCCGGTTTCGCCTTTGGCGCGATGATGCTTGTGCTCTTCGGCGGAGGAAGCTTCTGGGACGTGTTTCCTCTCGGGGGATTCCGGTCGGAAGACTGGGAGAACATGTCTGTCCCCGCTCAGATATGGGATCAGATACAGCACACATTCCTTCCGGTATTTTCGTATATGCTCGGAAGCTTTGCAACACTTACCATACTTACAAAAAATTCAGTAATAGAAAATCTGAGCCAGGATTATGTAAGGACAGCATTCTCCAAAGGACTATCCGAGAGAAAGGTTATTTTCGGACATGCCTTAAGAAATTCACTTATCCCGATCTCAACAGGACTTGGCTCGGCTATATCACTTGTGCTTGCCGGAAGCTTTCTCATTGAAAAAGTTTTTAATATAAACGGAATGGGACTGCTCGGATATAATTCGATCATTGACCGGGATTATCCGGTGGTAATGGGTATTCTTGTAATTTCAACCATACTGCTTTTGATCGGTAATATTATTTCGGATATGATCTACGCGGTTGTTGATCCAAGGATCAGGTTCAAATAATTTTGATCTTTAGCTTCATATAATTTAAAACATATTTTAACAGATCCTGAATGAAGGAAAAAAGTACAGAGAAAAAAGTAGTTTCCCTTTCAATACTTCAGAAAAGATGGCGTAAGTTTAAGACTCTCAAGCGGGGGTATTACTCTTTCCTTATAATTTTATTTCTATACTTAATTTCTTTTATACTTCCTATCGTTGTAGGAAGATCAGCTCTGCTTGTCAAATATAACGACAGCTATTACTTCCCTCTTTTCAAAACATACCAGTCCACTGATCTTGGTCAGAAAAAGGATGCGTACGGTGAAGCGAACTACCGGATATTAAAGCAGGAATATTCCGTAACAAACAGCGGCAACTGGGTTCTTATGCCGTTGTATCCGTACGGTCCGAATGAAAATCTTCTCAACGAGCTTGAAGGCAATCCCCCACATCCGCCTTCATTGGCGCACTGGTGCGGAACAGATGACAGGGGCAGGGATGTTTTCGCGCGGCTTGTTTATGGTTTTAATATTGGAATTTCATTTGCGCTGGTTGTAACTGTATTTTCATTTGCAATCGGCATTATTGTCGGGGCGATACTCGGATACTTCGGAGGTAAGACTGATATTTTCGGATTAAGATTAATTGAGATCTGGGGGACACTGCCGGTGCTGTATGTCATAATCATCATAAGTTCGATCATGCAGCCTAACTTTTTTCTGCTTGTCCTTATCATAACTATATTTGACTGGGTATTCCTTACCTATTATATTAGAGGAGAGTTTCTCCGTGAGAAATCGAGGGATTATGTTGCTGCGGCTGTTTCGATGGGAGCAAAAGATAAGACAATAATCTTTAAGCATATACTTCCCAACTCACTTACGCCTGTAATATCATACGCGCCGTTCGTTATCGTCGCTACAATATTCCAGCTTGTATCGCTGGATTATCTTGGATTCGGACTACCGCCTCCTACGTCAAGCTGGGGACAGCTTATGCAGCAGGGACTAACGAATATTGACAACTGGTGGCTTATAATGACTCCCCTCGCGGCGATGTTCTTTACACTACTGTCGATTACATTCATCGGGGAAGCTATAAGGGAAGCATTCGATCCGAAGGTGTATTCAAGATTACGATAGTTTTTATAAGCGACACAGAGGACACTGAGATTTTTTTTGAATGGACTTCTGATCAATTTTAAAAATTGCCTTCTGAAAAATAGTATTAAGAGATTCATATTATAAATTTTTTTACAGATGACATTTAATTTAATGTCAATAACTCCGTGCCCTTTGTGGCTAAACATTGTTGAATATTAATGGCTAATAAACTCGTTGAAGTAAAAAATCTAAAGACATATTTCTTTGTTGAGGCGACTGACAAGCAGCTGGAGAAGAAGCCCGAGGAGATCGAACTGGAATATGTCGAACTTTATGCTTCGAATAAATATCTCAAAGGCAAAGTTCCTGCTAAGGCGGTGGATAATGTCAGCTTTGATATTTATGAAGGAGAGGTTTTGGGAATTGTCGGCGAGTCAGGTTCGGGTAAATCAGTAACCGCGTATTCAATTACAAGACTTGTTCCTGATCCTCCGGGAAAGATAGTGGGCGGTGAAGTTATCTTCAAAGGTACTGATCTTCTTAAGCTGACTTACGATGAGATGAAGAAATACAGAGGTAAGGAGATCGCGATGATATTCCAGGAGCCGATGACATCACTTAATCCTGTCATGAAGATCGGTGATCAGATAACTGAAGTTATTCTTCAGCATGAAAAGATAAGCAAAGACGAGGCATTTAAAAAAGGAGTGACAATGCTCGAACTCGTTGGCATTCCATCACCCGAAAAAAGAATGAAGGATTATCCGCATCAATTCAGCGGAGGAATGAGACAGAGAGTAATGATCGCGATGGCGCTTTCCTGCAATCCTTCTTTGCTCATAGCGGACGAACCAACGACCGCACTCGACGTTACTATCCAGGCGCAGATACTTGACCTTATGCTTAAGTTAAAAGATGAAAGAAAGGAATCAGCAATACTTCTTATCACTCACAATCTGGGTGTTGTCGCTGAAACATGCAACCGAGTCATTGTTATGTACGGCGGAAAGATACAGGAGATAGCTGATGTAGAAGCTCTGTTCGAAAAGCCGCTTCATCCTTACACCGTAGGACTGCTTGAATCACTTCCTGATCCTGACCGTCCGAAGGATAAGCTGCAGGCAATTCCGGGAATAATCCCGCACATACTTGAGCTTCCAAAAGGATGCAAGTTCGCGACACGATGTCCGAAGGTCTTTGATAAATGCTGGGTCGATGAGCCTGAACTCAGAGAGATCGAGCCGGTGCATTTTGTGAGATGCCACCTTTATTAATTATCAATTATCAATTATTAATGTTCAATGTGTTTTACATTCGTATGATTAAATATTATGTACACAGATTATTCAATACTCATTATCATTACTCATAATCATTACAACTTATTCATTAAATAGATGAAGCCCGAGAATATATTAGAGATAAAAGATTTGAAAGTTAAGTTTCCGGTAACGGGAGGTTTTCTGCTGAGAAAGATCGCTGAAGTAAAAGCGGTTGACGGGGTTTCGCTTGAATTGAGGAAAGGAGAAACTTTAGGATTAGTCGGTGAATCAGGCTGCGGGAAGTCAACCATCGGTAAAGCTGTAATTAACATTCTTAAATTCGCTTCTCCTGATGTAAACGTTACGGGTGAAGTATGGATTAGAGATAAGGATGAAGAAATAAATTTGCTGCGTCTGAGCAATAATGAAATGAGAAAGTACAGAGGTCTTATACAGATGATTTTCCAGGATCCGTATTCATCACTTAACGCGAGAATGTCAGTCGGTCAGATCATTGAAGAGCCGATGCTGTATCACACAGATCTTGATAAGAAAAAAAGAATGGATCGTGTTGCATGGCTGCTTGAAAAGGTCGGTCTTCAGCCGGAGCAGGCAAAAAGATATCCGCATGAATTTTCCGGCGGACAGCGTCAGAGGATCGGTATCGCCCGAGCTCTTGCGACAAATCCAAAGATAATCATTGCCGATGAGCCTGTTTCCGCACTCGATGTGTCAATCCAAGCGCAGGTTATTAATCTGATGCAGGAGCTTCAGAACGAATTTGATTTGAGTATATTATTCATAGCGCATGATCTTTCTGTTGTTGAACATATCAGTTCACGTATTGCAGTAATGTATCTGGGAAACATTGTTGAAACAGGTCCCGGAGACAGAATTTATCACCATCCCATTCATCCGTACAGCAGGGCATTACTTTCCGCTGTCCCATTACCAAATCCAAAAAGAAAAGATAAAGAAAGAATTATTTTAAAAGGAGATGTTCCGACACCGATGAATAAACCCAGTGGCTGTGGATTCAGGACTCGCTGCCCCATCGCAAAACCCGAGTGCGCGAATTTCACTCCCTTACTTGAGTTCAAAGAAGAAGAACATTATGCCGCCTGTCCGTACGTAAGCGCTTAAAGAAATATTATGGAAGTGTTGGTGAAGATATTGGTGTTCATTGCAATGACAATGTTCATTGTATTTCTGATCGCACTTTTTTTCATGGTCATAATTTACGCGGTCACTGTTATTTTCCTGATCATTCCCGCATTAATATTTGCAGCATATCTTGTAATTAAAAAGATCATTTCAATTGAAAATTCTACAAAAAAATAGTCTCGCAAAGACAATAGAAAATCTTAATGAAGCTTTCTTAACTGATGTAAAATTATCATTAAAGGAACGTAAGGAAGTTGCCGGATGGATCGCCGGACGACAGGGATTAAAAGGTTCGTATGCGAATATGTTTGCGCCAAGTGCTACTGATTTTAACGGGATAATATTATTCACCGGCGACAACATTACTTCAAAGGCATCCATCGCCCATATCATTGGCGAGGAATCACTGTGGGCATTGTATATTCTGGATGTCAAAGACAAAACGGTTTCTAAAAAATTGTCTGAAGCGGGTTTGGGAATTAAGAAAGCAATTCAGGGAAACGACAAGTTGAGAAATTCTGCCAAGGGTACATTCTGCTGCGGCAAATGCAGTGTGGCTTATTGGAGAAATTTATCCGGTGAAGGAGTAGCGGAGAATAAAACAGAACTCGAAAACGGAATTAAATTTTTGAAAGCCCAGCGGGACGGTAAAGGCGGGTGGAGAAGATTTCCTTTCTATTATACGTTGCTTGCTCTGACAGGCATTGATATTCCTTCCGCAAAAGATGAGATGAGATATGCTTCAGCAGTTTGTGAAAGATATGTGAAGAGAAAATCATCTGAAGATAAATACACCCGAAGGAAGAAAGAAATTGCTAAGAAAGTTTTAAGCCTGATTTAAATTTACTTTCCAAAAACTGCTGTAACTGTTGACTGCAGACCTCCTCTTACAGTGAACTCTCCTCTTACTTCCATCCATTTCGGACTCAGCATTTTAGACAGATCATCGAGAATCCTGTTGATAACATTTTCATAAAATATGCCTTCATTTCTGAAGGACTGCAGGTAATATTTCAATGACTTAAGCTCTACACATTTCTTTTTTGCAATGTATGAAATGGTAATGATTCCAAAGTCGGGCTGCCCGGTCTTGGGACAGACGGACGTGAATTCGTTAGCTCTGTGGACTATCAGATAATTTCTGTCAGGAAATGAATTATCAAATACTTCAAGCAACTCTGTTTTATTCGGATCAGTTTCTATGGGATTAAATTTTTTCATGATTAAATTAATTATTAAGGGTGTTTTGAAT
>JAWXBH010000211.1:0-7352 GCA_034439935.1 bacterium | reverse complement strand
TTCGCAAGACCTTGAGCATTTTGTATTCAAAATGTGAAAGGTGTACAGCTTCTGTAAGAAGAGGATTTTGCAAAACTTCGGCTCATTTGTTTTTGAATTGTGTCCCAAATGGAAAAGGAGGGGTTTGGGGAGGAATTTTCCATTTGCTCCTCTTTTTGTTTTGGGGAAATTTGGGGCGGACAAAAATACAAATTCAAAATAAAAATATTGTCTCGGTCATTTCTCTGTGGTTTCGTCCAGTCTAAAAAGTTGCACCCTCGGCATCCGCCTCGGGCATTTCCGCTAGGGCTACTCGCGCCTAGGTGCCTATGTGCGGGCAAAGCCCGCGCTTCTTGGGGAGAGGAAGTTTCCTCTCCCCGGGTCGGGCTACTTCTCGAAGAGATTACTCTCGAGAAGTTCCGCCCTCGCCATCCCCACTCCACGTTTTGCAAGTTAGAGTATGTGGTGTCGCTTTCGCTACTATACTTTAGTTAGTTATATTACTTCGGCGCTCATCCTTTAGCCATGGACGCCACTAGCGGAAATGCCCGAGGCTCAGATGCAAATGCGCTTGACCCACCCTCCCGTTCGCGTGCAAGCGAATTCTACTACCTAAACTAATTTTAATACTCTCCAAATTTCAACCATTGCTAAAGTATCAAGATGACAATAATCTTTTAGTGCTTGTATTTTCATATTTTTATCGTCCTTAGAATACTCTCCTGACACAATACGATTCCATGTGTCTGCCGCCGTGCCTCCTTCTTGAATATGCATTTTTTTGTAAGACAGAGTTGGGACAAGAGCAGGTAAAACATATTTTATTGAGGCACTACCCTTGAATTCTGGGTGGTCATACATTGTTGTCTTGCCGAAAAACGGAATCATTAAATCAACAACACGATCATTAATATTCTGCATAAAATCTTTAAAATCCGGCAAGTGTTCACCGAGTTGCTTGTTGATACCTTTTTCAAACTTTTGACTCCACACAACGACGCTTCCTTTATTTGGAAGATGTTTTTTCAGTGCTTCGGAAAAATATTGATCTGGACATTCTTGATCTGTATAAATAAAATCATAATGAACAGACTCACCGTTTGGAGATTCAATTACATGAAGTGAAAATTGGAAAGGGATTTGTTGATAAGGACGGTATCCATTATATTTTGGTATTGCGGAAGGATATGTTTCGTAATCAAGAAAAGCTAATGGGTATTGCATTGTCTCTAAAAATTCCGAGATGCCATTTTTATCAATATATTCTTTACCAGATTGTGCTGTGTTTACTTGTCTCCTCTGATTATCAGACAGTTCGAAATCATCAGGAACATCATGAATATTAAAAATATTACTATCTATTAACCCTGCGAGCTTTTTCTTATGAATTCGAGCAATCGCATGAACAGGATACTCAGGAAGATCCGAATTTGAATACCATGAAGTTGTGCAATGTGAATTTCGCCCCTTTAATATGCAATCGCAATGTCCTTTGGGTTCAGATTCTTTAGATAATAATTCATAAGCCCCTTCCATTTTTTGTTTTATATCCTCAAGTTTTTCGTTCACTTGATCAGTAAAGTTTTCAACAAAAAATAATTCTTTTAGGTTAATATCTCCTATCCGAACATACTCTTTATTAAGTCTAATCAAATTAAGAGTACCCACATGAATACCAAGATCATTTAGAATATTTTTTTGAAAAGCCATATCTATCAAATAATCCTCAGTTTTTCGTCCGCCATCTTCTTCTGAAGCAGTTGATGATTTTACTTCATATAGATCGTAAACATTTGTATTTGAATTAAAAACAAAAATATCAGAAACAGCAATATATTTTTCTGTTGCGAATACAGGTTGATAAATGACAGGTGTTTTATCAGCCATAAGTTTTTTTGTAAGTTCCGTATCTTCACGAGATTCGATAAGCAAGCCATTTGGGAAAAGACCACGAGCAAGCTCGTCAATTTGATTGCCGGTATTAATGATATTTAGCTCGAAAGAAGAAAGTGATTTTTTCTTATATACATCTGGTTTATGAATCTTGAGCCATGCATTTTTAGCGCAATCAAGACATATTAGAAAATTTGTTTTTGATAATTTCATAATTAGATAATCGGCTTTATCCCTAGCTCTTCTAGTTTTTCCCATAAACTATCAAGAGCTTTTTCTTTGTGTCTGTAAAATGAACTTCCTGACACGCGCCAAAACTCCCAGCCTGCTCGGCGCAGTTGTCTTTCTCGAATCTGATCTTGTTCCCATGTTTCAAGAGTGTGATATTGATCTCCATCACATTCTACTGCTAAACGAGCATTTTCTCCCTGCACGACTAAGTCAATCCTATAACCAATAACAGGATATTCCGGCAAGACTTGATACCCTCGGTCAATCAAAATATTGCCGACATCAAACGAAAATTGTGAAGCTCTACCAGAATCAAATTCCTTTTTTAAAGCTTTGCGTCCAACTTCCAATTCTTCCGTTTTGGGATCGTAATACCAATTAAGTATTTTATATCTCCAATCCTCTGGATTTCTAAATTCTTGTACTGGTATCGAATGATAAAGAAATACTTGATCACGACCACGAGTAGCGGCGACATTAAATCTCTGTTTGGCTTTGTCGTTAGTATATCCTGAGGCACTAACTGTATCATTTAAGTCATTTGGGTTAAGTGCCTTTACCATAGACAAAAACATCACATCTCTTTCGTCTCCCTGAAAAGCGTATGCATCCCCACAAACTATATTTCTTTCCTCAATAACCCTCTCTCCAATTTTGGGATGTCTAAGCAAAAGTTCTTTTATATATTTCGCTTGATCCTCTGCTAGTAACGAAATCACACCAAAACTACAAAGGTGCCCATCGGGTCTTTGTTGATAGTTAGGATCTTCGACTAGTTCAGCAATTTTTTCGACAATCTCTTTTGCTTCTGGTTCGTTTACTTTGTTATTTGTGTTCTGATATCCGCCTTCAACTAGTTTCGGAATAAGTGCGGGTTTCAATAATCCCTTCGGTTGTGGATATCGCAATGGCTGTAATTTTCCGTCATAAACATGGTGATTACTAAATGCAATAACTTCGGGAACACTCCTAAAATGTTCTGTGAGCATTATTTCGTCCTTTATTCTCCATTCAGCTAGATTAAACAGGCTGTTTTCAATTGAAAATCTATCTGAAAGAGGAAAATCGTAAAGATAACGTGATATTAAGTCGTAATTCTTTCCTAAGTCTTGAAAAATCCCAGCTGGGCTAATCTGTTCAGGATCTCCAACAACCAACAATTTTTTTCCTAAATACCCAATCATAAGTCCACGAAGATCACACTGGCTTGCTTCGTCAACGATTATGACATCAAACATGCCAGCTTTCGCTTTAAACATTTGTGCTACACGATGTAAGGGCATAATCCATACAGGCACCGCGTCTTTTGCAACAAGCAAGGCTTCTTGCGCATGCCGCAATTTTCTCTGAACATTTTTACCACTTTTAGGAATTTTAATCTGTGACCACGCAACAAGTGCATCACGCTGTGGTTTTGTTACTTTATCTATTTGCCTCTGCCAAGCGATAATTGTTATAAGATCGGAATTCAATCGGAATTCATGTTTTGAAAGTCGTTCGTGCTTGCTCTGAAGTTCATCAATACTCGTATGATCGTGAATGTAGTCTAGCCACGATTTGAGGCGTGCAATTTTCCACGCCAATTCCAGATTATCAGGGCAATTGAAATGCTGTTTTTGATCAGCCATGCCAACAATATCTCTATACAAGTTTGGAGCGTATTTACTTATTCTCTCGGAAACTTCGTTAAGCCTAATGGCGTACTCTTTATTTTCAGAAAAAAGAGAAAGTTCTTCCGCTGCCTTTTTCCAAGCTGTATTATTTCTTTTTTCAATAGCTTGAATAAGCCTTTCGCGTACTCCATGTCTATTGCCAACCGGATCATCAATAAGCTCAATCCATTCGCCAAAAGTTGTTTCTAACTTGGACAATTCAAATTGAGCGACGCTTGATGCTATTAATTCTCGTGCAGATTCTATGTCCTCAAGTCGGGTAAATAATAATTCAGATAGTTGTTTTACTTTCTTAAAAGATTCGTCAATTCCAAGAAAATTATTGTAGTAGCCAATAATCCTATTTGTACTTGCAACGAGTACTTCTAATCCGATTAAATCCAATTTCTCTTTCGGCAAATTTGGAGGGTTCTTTAAATTTGAAAATCCTTGGTTAAGGAGAATTTTTATCTCTTTTTCCGCCATCTGTGCAGAAATCATCTCACTGAGAAGCTCTACACGCTCTGAATTATCGGGACAGCGTCCATCAACGGAATAGCCATCAAGCACCTGTTTTGTATTTGACGAAAGAAACATTTTCCCAAATTTGCCCAGCTTCGCGTTATTAGACACCTTAGATTTAAGTGCCTGTAAAATGTCTATTAAGTCATTTAGCTCCAATGATGTTGAACCAGAAATGTCATGTCCAACAATTTTGTTTTTACTTTTCCCAATAATTTGTATCTTTTCAGAAATTTTAGACAGAACAGTATTCCACTTTTCTCGCTCGCTTTGACTTGTAATACATGCTTCAAAAATTTCACGTTCATAGTTCTCGTTAATACTAACGAGAACTTTACGGGCATTGTTTAGCATTTCCCATAACCTTGAGAGTGCTTCTTGGTCAAAATCGTTGCCTGAATTGCCAAAAACTTTATGCGAAACTTTTGCCTTAGTACTCAACTCTCTGTATGAAGAAAAAGCACCGGAAACGACATCTTCATTCGGTAATGAAGATAATTCTGGTAGGATGAATTTGTATAAGTTCCTATCTTCTTTATTTAGATCAGTAAGAAGTTGATATGCCTCCTTCAGACCTTCTGTTGTGAAGTTAATTTCATTATCAAAATGAATCTCGTCAGTAAACCAAGAGAGGTCAGGGTCATCATCGTGCTCACTAATAAATTTTGCCGCTTCAATGGGGGTAACGTCTCCACCGTTTGCTTTAAGAGTTTGAGTGGAATCTGTAAGAATATATTGCCTGATTAAATTTGCCACTGAAGCTTTTTCCTCTCTTACACTTGCTAATTCTTTCCTAACGAGTTCTGCCTTTGACTCGCTAAATTTTGTATGACGTTCGCCAAGATTGGAGCTAATTTCTGTAATAGACTGCTGAAGGATATCATCACGCTTTGCAGTTTGATGTAATTGCGATACTGCAAGACTGCGGATATTCTCTGGCAACTTTCCGCGCAATACTTCCAGCGCCTTACTTGTTTGTGATGTAACAAGCACACTTTTCCCTTGTGATAAAAAACGTGCAATTAAATTTGCTATAGTGTGACTTTTTCCGGTCCCTGGCGGTCCCTTAACAACAACTCCGTAATTTACTTCAATTCTTTCCGCGATTCTTTTTTGCTCATCGTTCCAGGGAAGAGGAAAGAATAATTCGGGTTCATTTATTGTTGATGAAGTTTCTTTTTCACTCTCTCCTAAGTCGACATTTTCTTTTTCTTCCTCATATTCACCAATAAGGTCATTTATAAACTCGGTTGATTTTGCGCCGTTTTGTTCTATGTCTCGTTTTATAGTTTCAGCATATTTTGACCACAAGCTGTTGGTTCTTTTTCTTACAAGTATTAACGGTGCATTCCAAATGCTAGGATTTTCGGTAATAGTAGGGATGGCTGTAATCTCGTCTGTGAAATGATCCTCAGCGTTTGGGGATAAATAATTTAGAAAAGTGTTTGCTTGCGACTTCAATGTTTCTAAGTGCCAGAAATCAAAAGGATTGGAATTGACAGTGCTCATCCATTTATCCAAATCAATTTCAGCAGGATTATCCATTTCGGATACTGGAGTTATTTCAACAAAATTTCTAAACATTGGATCAGGGTTGATCTCGATAGTGCGTTTTGCGGCATCAAAATCCAATGTTAGTGGCGTAAAGAATATCGGAGCGTAAATTGCGCCAACGGATGGATGTTTCCACGTCAAAAGTCCTTGCCCTAGAAGTAATTCGTGAGTATCACCCTCATTTTTGAGCAACAAACGAAGCGCGTAAAGTTGATCATATAGTAAATTGGCTGTATATATTTTTTTAACTTTCTCAGCCCATCGTTTCCATTCATTTTCCGTATATCCTAGTAATAACTTTTCGAGCTCTGTATGATCTATCCAATTATCAGCAACATATTTAACTTCTATGGCTTCTGGTAATTTGTTCGGAGCTAAAACAACCCAATCAGTCAGCGATTTTGGTAATTTATCCCCTTGTTGGAAATCTTTGCGAAATTTCTTAAATTCAGCCACGCGCTCCTTATTATCATCAAAGCGTACTTTCCGATCAATTTTTTCTAAAGCTCGTGGTTTTTCCATGGGATTCACATCAATTACCCACTCCGCAAGTTTGTCCGGTAATAACGGTGCTGATTCAATATTTTTCTTCTGAACCTTGAGCCATGCGCTAGACTGTTCAGTATTTTCACTTTCTTTTTCAGTATCAAATTCGCGTATAAAAAGATTTTCTAGATCACGAGGATAATCAGCTAGCCACCACGGTGAAGGTGCAATAATTGAAGATCTAAAATCACGAACAATGGTATCGTCGAGAGCAAGAGCTTTTTCTAAGTATGTAAAGAGTCTAACAATCTTGTTTTGTGCCTCCGCAGAAACCTCAACTCCAAAATTATCATTTGGTGTTTTGGTTCCTGTATTTGTTTCTTGTATATTTTCTGTATTCATCTTAGTTATTGGGTCATTCTCACTTTTTAACTCCGTAGATATACTTTCATTCAATTTTTTACATTCGTAACAAATAGTTCCGTTTTTGACTTTGTGTTTGTTACATATAGTACACAGCGGTTTTGTAGCCCAATATGCTTTTGCATCGAATTTCTTTCTGTAAGGAGACATATCATTTTAACAATTCACTACTGGAAATTCCCAATGCCCCAGCAATTTTTTCCAATGTTGAAAGAGTAGGGTTCATTCGACCATTTTCAATATTGCTGATATAAGCTCTATCCACATTCAAAGCTGTCGCAAGGTCTCCTTGCGACAAGTTCTTTTTCAAGCGTAGCTTTCTTAGGTTTTCCCCAAGTTTCTTTCCTGTTGCCATAGATACATAATAGAAAAACTTGCATTCTTTTGCAAGAGTGCAGTATAATGCATAAATGTCCGCCCCGAATTTCGCTAAAACAAAAAGAGAAGCAAATGGAAAATTCCTCCCCAAACCCCTCCTTTTCCATTTGCGACTTCCGAATTCAAAAAAGAATCAGCCGAAGTTTTGCAAAATCCTCTTCTTACAGAAGCTGTACACCTTTCACATTTTGAATACAAAATGCTCAAGGTCTTGCGAAAGTGTCCCACACTTTC
>JAWXBH010000210.1:0-14511 GCA_034439935.1 bacterium | reverse complement strand
TAATTCGCGTTTTCAATTCTCTGCTCTATAAGACCCGGAAGCTTTTTCAATTGCTCAATACCAACCGCGGCTTCCATCTCCGTCATTCTGTAATTAAATCCAAATGTGTTCCAGATATCTTTTGTCTTCTTTCCTTCAACAACTGCCTCACCATGATTTCTTATCAGCTCGACTTTCTCAGCGATCACAGGATCATTGGTCGTTATCATTCCGCCTTCACCTGTATGAACATGTTTATGATAATTCAAACTGAATATACCGACATCCCCTATCGATCCAACAAGCTTACCTTTATATGTTGACATGGGCGACTGTGCACAATCTTCTATCACTTTTAAATTATGCTTCTTCGCAATTGCCATTACCGCATCCATGTCTGTAGGATGTCCGCATATATGAACTATAAGGATTGCCTTTGTCCTTGGAGTTATATTTGCTGCAATGCTCTTTGGGTCGAGACAGAAAATGTCTTCATCGATATCTGCGAACACAGGTACAGCGCCGTAGATCAACGGTGCTATCGCGCCGGCGGTCATTGTATAAGGAGAAACTATTACTTCATCACCGGGTCCGATATCACAGGCACCAATACACGCAAATAAACCCGAAGTGTTTGAATTAACCGCGCTGCAATACTTTACTCCAAATGCTTCTGCCCATTCTCTTTCAAACTGCTGCACTGTGGGACCTCCCATAAAATCTTTGTTCCATGAACCGACATATTGTGAGAGATTTCCCGAGTCGAGAACTTTCATAACTGCAATTTTTTCCTCTTCGCCGATCGTATTACTTTGAGGAAAAATTTTTGTACGCACGGGTGTACCCCCGAGTAATGCTAATTTAGACATAATTCTTTTTCTTTGATTCTGTTAATTAGTTCGAAAACTTTGATCGAGTTTTCAGAAGGTGATCTTAATTTTTCCTTACCCTCAAGAACTTCAAAAATATTATTCACCGCGTTTGGCAGCGCTTTTTCAAATCCAATTCCCGTTACCGAATCAAGCTGATATGCGGAGTAACCTTTGAACAATTTATTTTCCGTCACTGAGAACTTTTCAATTTCATTCTTATAATTAATTTTTACTCTGCCTTTACTGCCTATAAAATCAACCTCAGCAAATGAAAGCTTCGAAGGATTCAGCCCTATGAATCTTACTTCAGGACCATTGGCAAATATCATGTCAAAGCTTACTGTATCATCTTCTTCACTAATTCCCACTTTCGTGGATACTTTAATAAGATTTTTCTCAGTTCCTCCTATGTACCAGTTTACGAGATCAAGATAATGTGAAGCATTATGTGTCAGCCCGCGTGAGTAATAAAATGTTATTGATTCAAGCTCACCTATTTTTTTCTCCTTTACAATGTTTTCAATTTCTATGAACTCATCGAGAAATCTTCTGGTATAATTTACCTGAAGGTGTATCTTGTTCTTTTTATAAAGCTCAATAATACTTTCCACATCTTCGGTATTTAACGCAAGGGGCTTTTCGCAAAAGACGAGCTTAGGTCTGAATTTTATAATTTTATTCAGGATGCCGGAATGCGAATCATCATTGGTCGCAACGACTATAACATCAACAGGATGATCTGAAAGCATGGTTTCAAGATCCTCATAAGTAGGTAGTTTGAATTCCTGTTCAATCTCTTTCCTGATCGTTTTACTGATTTCACAAACTGAAACAATCTCAAATCTTTTGTCATCATTAAATGCTTTGAAATGCGTAAGCGCTCCGTCTCCATCTCTGCCTCTGTCAAATCTGAATCCGATATCACCACAGCCAATGATGCTGACTTTATAATTACTCAAGATTGGTAACAGTTTTCTGAACTACATCCGAGTTTATTTCAAGCAGATTCTTATTGTCATCCAAAAAATTCAATATGTCTTCAAGATTAAAATTCTCTTTTTGTTTTGAAAGCCCGGTATAAACATTTTTTATGAATTCAAAATCTTCCTTTGTATCAAGTGCTATTCTTACCTTGTAATCTCGTTTCCATTTTTCCGGCACCGGCAGATTATAAAGTCTGTACTTATTTTTTCCGTCTCTGAAAAAATACAGCGATACATGCTCACGGTCTTCAGGATCATTTGTAAGTTCACTTATTTGCTTAAGATCATTGTATGAAAAAACTCTGACATCCATACCAATAGGGATCTCGCGCACCTGTTCATCAACATAGCCAATGTTCGTAACATAATCATATCCGCCTTCAAGATATTTTTTTATTACCGACTCTACAACTTCAGGATCCATTAATGTACAGTCACCCGTTATCTCAACAATTATATCTCCGCTTACCGCTTCAACTGCATTCACAACTCTTCCTAAAACATCATCTTCGCTTCCCCGGTAAACAAAGATCCCAAGCTCTTCTCCAAGCTCTTCAATTTTTTCATCCAGAGGATTTGTTGTAGCTGCAATGATTATCTGATCGATCAGCTTTAATTTTTCCAGTCTTTCGATCAATATCTGAAGAGTGGGCTTTCCGTCAATCTCCATCAGAACCTTACCCGGAAGACGGCTGGAACCCATTCTTGCTTCAATGCACGCGACAATTTTACTTCCGTTCAATTTTAAATTTATTTTTTAAATAAATATGTTGTATCCAGATCATCATTGAAAGTATACTTGTACTTTTTTTCTTTAACAGGTTTCAGATCAGAAAATAATTCCTGATATAGTCCTGCAAAGTCTCTCTTCCACGCAATGTTAGTCTGACCGTGATAATTTTTTATTTCTGTAAGCTTATCAGCATAGTATTCATTGCCGTAAATGTACTCTTTAGAAGTTCTGTAAATTTCCTTCAATGCCTTGCTTAGCTCATCCGGATTAATGTGGATCAATACTCTGTTCGTAAATACCATGTCGAAATAATTATCCTTAAACGGAATATCATAAGCAGTTGCCTGAATGATATTCATTCCCTTCGTCCGTTCCTTTGCTAGCTCGACAGCATGCTGCTGAAGCTCAATTCCCCATAAATTTTTAAAGCCCATCTCCTGGAGATTGACAAGCTGAACTCCGATGTTGCATCCTACTTCAAGTATTTTCATATCCCTGCTGAGGTCGCCGATGAAATCTTCATTCATTGATGTTCTTGTAATTCCAAGATCGCTTATATATCCGTCATCAAGTGCTTTGTTATCAAATACATTCCGAAGATTGTATTCTTCACCGAATTTTGTTTTCCAGACTTCTTCCTGCGGAGTGGCTTTCATTTCTTATCCTTTCTTATAGTTGGTAATTATTATTTAATTGAAATTAATTTCAGTTAAAACTTATTCGATCATATCCCATTTCAAAACTTCATCGTCATCAATATCCCGCAATGCTTTTTTTCCTACGACATCATTAATGTACTTCGGACTTATACCGCTTGCCGGACGCTTCCATGTAAGATCTATGCTTTTGATTTCCTGATTGGCTTTTATTTTTTTATTAATGACAAGACTTCTTCTCGCATGCTTTATGGAATCCCCTTCCGAAGCAAGAGCCCTCTTTTCAAAATCACCGAGCAACAAAAAGTATCTATCGATGTCACTGAAAAAGTATTTCAGATCATCCCTGTCCATCGCGTGGTAATGATCATTACCCGGCAATGACTTGTCAAATGTAAAATGCTTTTCGAGAAAGACAGCTCCGAGTAAAGTCGCGATCTTCAGAACCTCCATTGTGCCCGGCATTGTGTGATCAGAATATCCGGGTATCGCCTTTGGAAATTTTTTCTTCTGATCAAGTATCATTCCAAGGTTTGCATTTTCATCAAGTGTCGGATAATTTAATACACAGTGCAAAAGTCCAAGCTGATTTCCCATTTCTCCGATCAGCTCAACAGCTTCGGTAATTTCGTCAATTTCTGAAGCCCCCGTAGATAGAAGAATGGGCTTACCGAATTTACATATATGTTTGATGAAAGGAAGATTGGTTATGTCTGAGGAAGATATCTTGTAAACAGGCATCATGTCATTGAGATAGTCGGCGGATTCAATATCAAAAGGAGTCGATAGGAACTCTATGCCCCGTCTGTCACATTCTATTTTTAATTCCTCATACTCCTTCTTATTGAACTTATCATATTTCTTAAAAAGCTCTCTTTGATTTGTCGTCGGTTCGGAATTCAAATCCCAGTATGAAGGCGAATCCTTTACAGCAAGAGTTTCGGCTTTATAGCTTTGAAATTTTATAGCGTGCGCGCCGCCTTCAGCAGCTTCATCAATTAATCTCTTTGCTAATTCAATGACGCCTTCATGATTAACTCCAGCCTCTGCTATCACATAAGGTCTGTTGATGATATCAGGATTGTAATTTTCAAAGATGTCGAGAATATTCATTTTCATTTGTAGTTTATCAGGTTTAAATTAGCATTGAACATTGATAATTGAACATTGATAATTAAATTACCACGCTGTCCATCCGCCGTCAACTCTGATATTATCTCCTGTCACATAGCTTGATGCATCTGACAGAAGAAATACAACTGCTCCGGCAACTTCATGATTGTAGCTCATTCTTCTTAAAGGAGAAAAGTTGGAAAAGTTTTTTTCAAACTGTTCTTCGTGATTGTTCCACACTCCATGCGGAGTGATCTGATTTACACGAACTCCCTTTTCAGCCCAGTAAGTAGAAAGATACTGAGACAATGCCATTACACCGCCTTTGGAAGCTGAATAAGCAGCGGGGCATCCTATACTTGTACCTTTATATAAATTCTGATTGGGAGCCACCACTGAATATGTCGAAGGCATGTTCACGATAGAACCTTTCCCTGCTTCAGCCATGTATCCGCCGATTATTTGGCAGGTAAGATATGTTCCCTTAAGATTTGTTTCAACAACAGCGTCCCAGTCTTCATCAGTATACTCTTCGAACTTTGCAAAAAATTTTGCCGTCTTATTCTGATGACAGTTGACAAGTCCGTCGATCCTTCCAAATTTTTCGACAGCAATATCCTTCAGTCTTTGTACATCTTCTCTCCTGGCAACATCGATCGAAACACCGAGCATTTCTCTTTCAAATCTCTTGCTCATCTGTTTTGCATGATCTTCAGAATTCATTTTTTCAATGTCCGCGATCACTACATTCGCTCCGAACTGTGCGCAGGCTTCTGAAAATGCTCTTCCGATAAGTCCCATTCCGCCAGTAAGAATAATAACTTTTCCTTTAAGATCAAATTTATCTTTAAAATTTATTCCGGTTGGATCAGTTGTTCTTATTTCCATATTAATTTAAATTTCTTTTTATGTCTGTTAAAATTTTCAAGGCAACTTTCATATCATTAATACCATCCTGAAGTGTTATTCTCGGTTCTACATTTTTACTGATTACGTCCAGAAAATGCTTAAGCTGCTCTTTGTAACTTACATCGAGCAGTTCCATTGCATCCTTGCCGAGCTTTATTGTTTCCGCATTGTCCTTTTTAAGAATAGTAATTTCAGGTTTCATAAAATCCCAAAACATCGTTCCGTCGTTTCCTATGAGCTGGCAATTTCTGAAATATGGCTTTTGAAAAAAGTTAAGATGCACATTTGATACAACTCCTGATTCATGCTTCATCAGAATTTCAACTGCTTCCTCCGAATCGATCCCTATTTCACTGCCGCCGACTTCCATTGCCATTACATCTGTTACTTTACCAAAAAAATCAGTAAGATAATTTTGTTCATGGATTGAAGTAAGAACAACGCCGCCGCCAAGCTCCGGTAAGGCTGCATAGCTTTTTTTGTAATCCTCTTCCTTGTGCCAGCCTGGCATGTAGGTGCCGAATTGCGATCTTGCCGCTACAATTCTTCCGATTTTTTCTTCAGCGATAAGCTTTTTCATTTCCATTATAGCCGGGTGGTAAATAAAATTATAACCCATCAGCACTTGAACATTTTTTTCAGTCACAATCTTTTGCAGTTCATCAATCCCGTCAAGATCTTTACCCAATGGCTTCTCGATCAGCATAGGAATACCTGCCGTTGCAAGAGTTGTTGCTGTCTTTACATGAAGTGATGTTGGATTTGTGATGAGCGCTCCGTCAATTTTATGATCTGCAATTTCATTAAGATCAAAAATTTCCTTTATACTGTCATCGGAAATTTTCTTCCCGTTTTTTTCTGAACGGTATGCGATAAAATTTTTTACGCCGAGTTCTTTCAGAATTCTGATATGTCTTCTGCCGATTGATCCGATCCCGCAGACTAAAATATTCAATTAGACCCTTGTGTAATGTGAGTTAAAGATGATGTTACTCTTTAATAAGATAGCTCGGTGTGTTGCTGTAGGAAAATCTTTTAATGCTTACGTTTTTATCTTTGAAATAATCATCGACAGCTTTCGTTTCGCCGGGAAAAACATTATAATCATCAAGTATCAGCACTCCGCCCTTTTGCAGACGCGGATAAAAGTTTTCAAGGATCGTTACCGAAGGCTCGTAAATGTCCGTATCAAGGTTCAGCAATGAAATTTTAAGATCAGGATTTTTTGAAAGGTATTCCGGAATTGTTTCAGTAATATTTCCTGCAATAAGTTCAGTATCATAATCGCAGTTCTTGAATTTTAATACTTCCATCAACTGTTCCGTTGAGATGCTCTGCTCTCCGCATTCCTCAACAAAATCTACTCGCATTTGAATGTCAGGCACAAAACTTGTTTCCGGAAATGCAGAGAAGGAATCAAACCCAAGTATTCGTTTTATATGCTTACTTTTAACGAGCTCTCTGAACATTGCAAACCTTACAAGCGATGCTCCTTTAAATACACCGCATTCAACGATGTCGCCTTCTGTTTCCAGTGCCATTTTATAAAGCTCATAATGAACAAGCAGCTTTCCTATCCTCTGTGGATCACAAGTCTGATAAAAATAATTCTCGAAGTCGTATGTCTTTGCAAAATCCGGAAGTTCTATCATTTTATTTAAAAATTATTTTAATTTGATTAATTAATAAACTTTTCCCTTAATTGCTTTTTGCTGAATTCCCGAATTTATTTTTTTAAGTTCAGGATTCTTATCAAGAAATTCAATTGCTTCATCAAGTCTTATGGGAACACCATTATATAAAGTGTCAAATATTGCAGAGATCACTTTGGCATCTTCTTCAGTATCAAGACAAAGTCTGATATCATCAAGACGCTTGCCTGCTCTCTTTACATTATTTATTCTGAAAATTTCAGGATGCCGTCTTATATAAAGTGTAACGTGCTCTTTGTCGTCTTCATCATCTGTAGTAAGCCAGCTTTTTTCAAGCGAGGCATATTCAATGACTTCAGTGTCCATGCCTCTTGGGTATGTTCGCTCCACAATATTTGAAGTATAATCATAATCGCCATTGAAATGCTCCCCGACAACTTTATCGATGATCTCCGGATCCATCAGCGGATCATCACCTGTTACTCTTATTATTCGCTTTGGCTTCAGGCTTTCTGCGGCAATTCGAAAGCGGCTGAGAACATCATTCACTTCTCCGCGAAAAACTTTTACACCGTTTTCCTTTGCCGTAGCTTCAATGGTATCATCTTCCTGAAGGGTTGTCGTAAGAACCGCAAGATCATCTATGGTTTTTGTTTCGCGAAGTATATTGAAAATGTGAACCAGTGAGGGTATCCCTGCCAGCTTCATCATTACTTTACCGGGCATCCGTTCGGAGCCCATGCGTGCTGCAATGAAAGCAATATTACTCAAGCGATGTCAGAAATATTTTAAACATCATGCTTCTTATCATCATGCTTCTTATTAAGTATTTTTTTATACTTTGCCATTCCGTTCTTATTCTTGGTCATGTTATTCTCATGCTTCCTGTACCGGTAAAGCGGAAGCTCTATGTTGAAAATCTTATGGCTCTTTTCAAATCTTAACCTCAGGTCTTCCTCTTCGCGCATCTTAAAGCTTTCGTCATACAATCCTACTCCATAAAGAAGATCGGTTCTGAACATCACTCCGCAAGCTATCGGTTTTTTAGAGCCGGAAATTCTTTTAATATGTTTTTCACTTTCATCAACAACATAATAATCGCACGAGACAGCATCCCAGTTCGGATTGGAATTCAGGAAAATGGATTCAACAAGGATCAGGTTTTCATCGATGTAATCATCAGCATCAAGGTTTACAACAAATCTTCCGAGCGCGGCTTTAATACCTTCATTTCTTGCAGCAGCCAGTCCGACATTTTCTTTAAGAAGAACAGGTTTTATCAGTCCTGAATAGGATGATATAATCTTCCTCGTTTCGTCAGTGCTGGCATCATCAACAACAATTATTTCATACTCTTGTTTTGCAATTGACTGGTTGATGACGCTTCTAATCGCGCGCGAAAGATACCTTGCGTAGTTATGACAAGTTATTATGACTGAGACTTGCACGTATCTTTTTCTTTTTTGATTTATCCAGAGCTTTTACAAATTTTCTTGAAACTCTTGAGACTAGGTCCTTATCATTTCTGAAGAGAATATTTCTCCAGGTCTCGTAATTTCTAAAATCAAGCTGTGCGGTTATTCTCGGCTCGAGGCAGGAAAAATCTCCGCGGTTGTGATAGCCCATATTATTGGAAATGATCATAGTATTTGCCTTGCCGCAAATAGACTCAGGAAAGTAACCGAGCTTCGCAATATCAGCATCGGTGACAATGTCGTTTTTAGTTTTCGCGTATCTTACGCTGAGCTTGTATTCAAACCATAATCTCTTCAGGCTTAGTTTGTGTGAGCCCTTCGCGTAAAGGTAAGCGGCATTTCTTTCATCGACATCATTCATATAAAAAAAAACTTTTATCGTTGGATACATCACATCAGCATGAGGAAATGCAGCAGAGTGAAGTTCACCGACCTTCTTATCATTGAGCTTGCGCCTCTGAAGATACCAGAAATGATGATGAGGGGTAACACGATTCTTTCTGTGAACGACCGCAGCGGTGAGATCAAGAATTGTTTTATTATTTACAAAATGTTCAATGTAAGCAGGGGTGTTCGGAGTTGTTATCTTCTCTGCTACAGCTTCAAAGTATTCAGGAAAATCTTTTTGTCTCTTGGTATGATCGTCTGGATTGTGTTCGAATGGTGACCAACCTGAATAAGTCTGATCGTATTCTTTTTTAATTTCAGCAAATTGCTCCTTCGTGAAAAAGTCCGGAATTACCAGAATACCATCACGTTCAAGTATCTCAAGATAAGGCTGAATTTCTTTTTTGACTTTCTTCGGCTTCAGTCTCCAAAGATTTAGATAAAGTGTTCTGAATACATGAAGCCCCAGTGTGTTTGCAATTACACCTCCCTTGTAAAGAGGCGGCGCTTTGTCGAGAAAACTGTCTGATACTGTTTTCATATTATAATTTTTTACTTTTGGGTTTGTTTATTTATTATAAAGCTTTACTTAGAATCTCATTGTATTGAATTTCATTCACAACCATCCTGGAAGAAGTAGCAAAAAATCCTGCAGGCTTGCCGGGACTAAAATCAGAATTCGCGTTGTTATTCCCTCTTTTAATAACCAGTGGAGCTGTAAGATCATCAATAACATCCTTATTGTTACCGTCCATTTGTGCATCAGTTAATTCAAAATATAACGGATACTCTCCCGGCTTGATATTTATATCAAAAAAATCAATTTCAATTTCCCCTGATGCTCCCGCTTCAAGTTTAAATTTTGTTATCTCATAGTGTACAAGTGTAAGGCATTCCCTTGAAAGACCGGACAATAATGCAATTGAAATTGTAAGCCCTTTAACCTGTTTAAAAATTTTATATGATATTTTAAAACGTATTGTATCACCAAGATCAAAACTGAACCTTTTATTACCATCTGTATCAAGTACATTTATACTTGAAAACCTGACAGCCCCTTTTCCTCTTCTGTTGATGCTGTTATTAATATCAGTCTTATCATCGATCTTTACCTCTCTCATCAGCTCGCCATAAACTCTAAGGGTTTCTTCAGTCTGCCCGCTTGCGAATATTTCGCCGTTATTTATAATTAGTGTTTCCTGACATAAATTTTTTATCGCCTGCAGATTATGACTTACAAAAATTACCGTTCTTCCTTCCTTCTCGGAAACATCCTGCATTTTGCCGAGACATTTTTTTTGAAACTCAGAATCACCTACGGCAAGAACTTCATCAACAATCAATATCTCCGGCTCAAGATGAGCTGCCACTGCAAATGCCAGCCGTACATACATTCCCGAAGAATATCTTTTAACAGGTGTATCTATGTATCTTTCGACTCCGGAAAAATCCACGATGCTGTCAAACTTGCTCTTGATTTCAGGCTGCGTCATTCCTAATATTGCTCCGTTAAGAAATATGTTATCACGACCAGTAAGCTCGGGATGGAAACCTGTTCCGACTTCAAGCAGACTTGCGACTCTTCCTTTTACTTTCACCGTACCCTTGGTAGGGCTCGCAACTCTTGAAAGAATTTTTAATAACGTAGATTTACCTGCTCCGTTTTTACCGATGATCCCAAATCTTTGCCCGTCCTTAACTTTAAAATTAATATCTTTCAATGCCCAAACATATTCAGAGCTTCCTTTAACAGACCGGTTATTCGTTTCACCGATTTTCAGATATGGATTTTCCCTGCCTCTTACTCTAGCCCATAGTCTGTTCAGGTCTTCGCTGATAGTCCTCGTTCCGACCATTCCAAGCCGGTATAATTTCGAAAGGTCTTCAACAATTATTACATCACTCATTTTTATAAATTTAAACTGTATCCATAAAAGTTTTTTCAACACGGTTGAAGATCACAATTCCAATTGCAAGTGTGATCACCATAAATACCGTGCTGTAGATCAAATTTTCAGGACTGAATGTACCTGCACCGAGAAATGCATATCTGAAAGTATCAATAATGGATGTCATTGGATTAGCAAGCACTATCCATTTATATTTATCGGGCAGTGCGGAAAGCGGGTATATGACAGGAGTCGCATACATCAAAAGCTGGACACCAAAGCCCACAAGAAAAGTAAGGTCACGGTATTTTGTAGTAAGCGAGGAGACAATAATTCCAAATCCAAGTCCTAGCCCTGCCATTAATAAAATTAAAAACGGCGTAAGAAGAATAGTGATATTAGGATTGACGCCTGAGCCGTTAAGTTTATAATAAATAAGAAAGCAGACAAGAAGCAGCATCTGGATGGAGAACTTCATTAATAATGAAATTATGTTTGATAGCGGAGTGATAAGTCTCGGAAAATAGACTTTTCCGAAGATGTTCGCATTGGCTACGAATGTCGACGATGTTCTTGTAAGACAGTCTGAAAAGTAGCTCCAGCAGACGATTCCCGACATATAAAACAGAATAGGCGGAATTCCGTCAGTCGGAATCTTTGCAATGTTTCCGAAGACAATTGTAAATGTAATGGTAGTAAGTATCGGCTGCAAAAAAAACCAGAATGGACCAAGTATGGTTTGTTTGTAAACGGCGACAAAGTCTCTTCGTACAAACATGAAGAGCAGATCGCGGTACCTCCAGATATCTTTGAGATGAAAATTAAACCAGCCTGTGACCGGTTTAATTTCTAATGTCCATTCGGATTCAGTAGAAAGTTTACTCATGTGTGATTAAAGAATTACAGTAAGAATTCAAAAGATTTTATTGCAGTAATGATGAATAAAAATTTATAAAAAATTTTTACTTAATATGGATAGTATTTACAGAGCGATAATAAAACTTTACTACTTCAGAATTTTCTTATTAGACTCAGGCTGAGAATAATAGTAATAATAATTATAGTAGTAACCGTATGAGCTCTTGAAGTTGAAATTGTTCAGTACGCATCCAAGCAGATGATGCGGATATTTTTTACTCAACCTATCGTAAGTTTTCCAGAACGCGTCAGCAGGGGTCTTGTTTGCCTGACATACCAGCACGGTACCGTCTGTGATGTTGTATAAAATTTCAGAGTCAGTAACAGTAATAAACGGAGGCGAATCAATTATCACGATATCATAAATTTCCTTGAGCTTATGAATAAATTGTTTCATCTGAACCGAACCCAGCAATTCAGAAGGATTTGGAGGAATGGTTCCGCTGGTAATAAAATAAAGATTATCCATCGGAGTTCTTCTGGTAATATCTTCAAGCGTTACGTTTGTAAAAAGATAATCACTAAGTCCAGGAAATTTATCTGTTTCAAAAACATTATGAACCCTTGGCTTTCTAAGGTCACAATCGAGTATCAAGACTTTCTTACCCGCCTGTGCAAAACTTCCGGCGAGATTCGATGCTACAATCGTCTTTCCCTCAAAAGGAATAGAACTTGTTACAAGAATAGTTTTAAGCTGATCTGATTCCAGTTTTGAGAACTGTATACGTGTCCGCAATGCTTTGAAAGCTTCGGAGGCTGCCGAGTTAGATTTATTTCCAACAATAAACTCAGGAGTTGTCTGACCATTTTTGTTTGCTAAAGACTCGATCTTTGGTATCCATGATAAGACACTCGCACCTTTTGCTTCGAGCTCTTCAGGAGATTTGATCGATTTATCCAGATAATTTCTGACGAAAGCAAATGCAAGACCCAATCCCAACCCAATAAGCACACCGAATAAAATTATCTTAGGTCTGTCGGGAGCTACCGGCGAATTGTTATCAAGACCGAGATCAAGGATGGAAGCATTTCCAACCCTTGCTCTTTCATTGATCGTTGCTTCCTGATATTTTTGTTCAAGTGTTGTATATAATTTTTCCGCAGATCCTCTTTCCCGTTCAAGCTTTACAAGCTCACTCATCTTTTCCGGAAGACCTACAAGCTGTCCCTGTGAATTTCGTATTTGTTCCTGATATGATTTGTTTCTGATCCCCAGATCCTGAATTTCAAGTTTTAGTTTGAATATCTGATCGCTTAAACCTTTTTTCTCCTGTGGTGTGTTTGCTTTGATACCCGTTTTCAATATTTCAATCTGATCACGAAGCTTCTCCCTTAAACTTTCAATTTTCCTGTCATAACTTTCCATTGTCTTCTGCTTTACCACTTCTTCCATGTTCGGAGCGAGTTCAAGCTCTTTCTGAACCTCAAGATTGGCAAGCTGAGACTGTATGGCTGCAAATTTTGACTGATTGATCTGAGCGTTAATATAATCTTCCATCTGGGGGTCCATCTTATCAAACTCAGACCTTATAGTTGCCAGACCATTTTCTTTAAGCCGCATCTCCATCTCATTTGTCTTTATGTTAGCTTCATACTGGGAGATACTGTTTACAAGTGCGCCTGTCTGACTTGTAAGAGACATCAAACCTGTCCTCTTCTGAAAATCTTCAATCGAAGACTCGGCGTCATTAAGCTCCTTAAACTTTTTTTCCTTTTCATCTACAATGAATTTCTTAACATTAGTTATGTCTTCTCTGCTGAGCTCTACATTATATTTCAGATAAACATCGGCATAAGTTTTTGTAATATATTGAAGTTCTTCAAAGATTGGACCTTCGGCGGAAATGCTAATCGCGTCAAGACCCTTTACAGAAAGTATTGTAACAAGATTTGTAAGGTCGCGCCTTAAATTTTCCTGTGACACTGCAACTGTTTCCGGAAGAAGTGCATTGTTAAGAAGAAGACTGTATTTTCTGTTACCCAAATTAAATGAATCAACAAGTGTCTTTGCAACTTTGTCACGGATATCATAACTCTTCATAACAGCTATCTGGACAGAAATATATTTTTCGTTTGTCACCGTTCCCATGTCAGCTCCAAAGCTCGCCGTAAGAATATTACCCTGAAGGCTTTCGAGCTTAACGCTGGTTGTTGACCTGTATATATTGGTAGCTGTATTTACATAGATCAGTGTATAGATAATGCTGACGGAAAGTATAATCAGAATAGGGATCAGATTCTGACGTAATACATTAATATATTCTTTGACTACGTCTTTGGATGGTGCGTTGTCCTGAGATTGTTCTATTTCATCAAATTCATCGTACGAATTATTTTTTGCCATTTTAAATCTTAAATTTTAATTCTCAAAAAAATATCTTTCAATCAAATATTTATCAGTTTCTTCTGACAATATTGTCAATGAGATAATAGAAGGAAACCAATGTTCCTACAAATGCAATTGTCTCTCTTATATAATAAAAAACACTTTGATCTGGTGCTCTTGCCTCAGGTAAAATTATCATATCACCGGGTCTTAAAGATGGATTTTTATAACCTTTAAGAATTTCCTCCTTGTCTCCGTAGAGATCACTGAAATTATATTCCTTCACATCATTCCCCTGCAATATTGGTGATTCTGTAGAAAATCTTACTATCTTAATATCTTTCACAGTATATGAACTGGTCGAGCCTGACATTAATAGAAAATTAAATAAAGTTGTTCCCTGTGGTATCAGATATCTTCCCGCTGCCGATCCAAGAACAACAATTTCTATGTTAACTTTATTTTTATCTGCCATATTAAAGTAACGGCCGCCTTTTGCATTTTCAAGATCTTCAGGTCCGATCTTAATTTTACTACTGTCTTCCTGTGAAAAACTATTCTGTGATACAAAAACTATGAATAATAAAAAGACTAAAACTTTATGTAATGAACTCAAATG
>JAWXBH010000209.1:0-11142 GCA_034439935.1 bacterium | reverse complement strand
GAATTACAACTTTTATTCAGACAGATTAAATTCTATAAATTAAAAATAATTCTTGAAGAGAATAATAATTAGTGCTCTCCTTTTTATATGCATATCTTTAACATTTTCACAGACAATGTCTTCTAAAATGGCACAAGACAAAAGTTATGAATGGAAAATTGCTTTTGAAGATGATTTTAATACATTTGATAATGCAAAGTGGCGAACCCTACATGACAACGGTAACAGAACAATATGGTCAAACAAGGAACTACAGTGGTATTCCGATGGAAATGTTGCAGCAGAAGATGGTATTCTTAAATTAATTGTAAAGAAGGAATCTGTTTTCGGAAAAGATATTGAGAGCCAGAAACAATTTGACTACACTTCGGGTATGATTTGTAATTCAAAAAGTTATACTCAACAGTATGGTAAATGGGAAATGAAATGCAGATTTCCTTTTAAGAAAGGTTTTTGGCCTGCATTTTATCTCGTACCTTTGGAAAGACCAACATTACCGGAAATTGATATTTTTGAATATTTTGGAATAGATGAGAATAAAATTTCATGTTCCCATCACTGGGGAATTGACTACGGTCTTGAACCTCCCATGTATAATGTCCGTGTAAAGGAAATAGAAGGTGATTTTTCGAATCAATGGATGGTTTGGTCACTCGAATGTACACCTGAAGAACTTGTCTGGAAGCTCAATGATAAGGTTGTTTACAGATCCACTCAGGGTTTACCATGTTCACCATTGTATATGATCGCAAATGTAGCAGTTAAAGACAGAAAAGAAAACGACTTTCAAGTCGATGATACGGGCTTACCTTACGTTATGGAAATTGATTATGTGAGAATTTATCAGATGGTTCCAAAAAATTAATTATTACCTTATTGAATTTTACCAGTAAAGCTTATCTTCAAATTTTTTTTTCAGCCCTTCCTAATGGTGAAAAAATTAATTACCTCTTTCAAAAGCATGTCACTCATTCACTTCCAATCTCTGATGAAGATTTCATAGTTAAACTGAGCACCGTGAAAATGCATTATGACATTTTTTATAAGTATAAACCGGATTCAAGTCCGGAAAATTGTAATTATTATGAATTTGGTTCGGGGTACGATCTTGTGATTCCGATTGGGATCAGCCTTCTTGGATTTAATAACCTGAAGTGTATTGATATCAGGGAATTAGTGTTTCCTGAACTGATTAATGATACAATAAGGAGACTTTCAAAGCTGCAAGGCAAGGTTAACTTTGAATACATATTGCCCGATAATATACCAATAGTTACTAAATCAAATTTTAAAAATGTTCTTAAAGAATATTTTTCAATTGATTATATGGCTCCGCTTGATGCGCGCAATACTAGGTTGGAAATGAATTCAATTGATTTCATGCTTTCTAATGCCACCATGGAGCATATTCCACAAATGCATATCAGACCAATTCTTGATGAATGCTTCAGGATAATGAAGCCCGGCGGTGTAATGTCCAATGCTATAGATTATAGAGATCACTGGTCATTCTTTGATAAGAATATTTCCTGCTATAATTATCTTCAGTATTCTCCGGCTCAATGGAACAGACTCAATCCCTCGATCATGTATCAAAACCGGATGCGTCACCGCGATTATATTGAGATCATTAAAAAAACAGGATTTGAAATTGTTGAAGAAATACCTGATCATTGCGGTGAGAATGAATTCAGTCAGCTTCAAAAAATAAAATTAGACCCTCATTACAAAAATAATTATACACCCGAAGAACTCAGCATCAAATCAAGTATGATCGTTCTCAGGAAAAATTAGACTACCTGCATTTTTTTGCATTTCCCTTAATTTCTTACTTTATAATCATAAATTATATAGATAATTTCCATTTCAATTTATGAAAAGTCCGCAACAGAGCAATCCTGTCGTCAGCATTATCATGCCTACATATAACAGAGTCGATATGCTTGAAAAAGCCATCGAAAGTGTTTTTGCTCAGAGCTATACGGACTGGGAGCTGATAATCGTCGATGACGCATCTACAGACGATACCGAGAAAAGAATGACAGCTCTTGCTTTGAAGGAGAAGTCTGTTAAATACATGAGAATTCCAAGGATAGAAGGAAAAGGTATATCCGAATATCTTAATATCGGGCTGAGGAATTCAAAAGGTAAGTATATCGGCAGGATCGATGATGATGATTACTGGTGTCATAAGGATAAACTTAGGCTGCAGGTTAATTTTCTTGATGATCACGAAGATTATGTCGTGGTCGGCGGTGGTGTCATTCTTGTTGATGAAAATGGTGATGAGCTCTTCCGTTATCTGAAAAAAGAAACAGATGGAGAGATAAGAAGCTTTGCATTATTTTCAAATCCCTTTACACACGCTACAGTGCTTTTCAGAAAGGATGTTGCTATGAAACTTGGAGGATACAAAAATATTAAGCACGTTGAAGATATGGAACTATGGCTTCGAATGGGAAAAGTAGGAAAGCTTTACAATATTAAAGAATATTTTATCACTTATATGACCGCCGGACAAAATAAATCTTTCATTGAGCAGAGGGAGAATTCGAGAACGGTCGTCGATGTTGTCAAAGCTCACGGTAAAAGTTATCCTAATTTCTATAAAGCGTATGCACTGAACTATACACAGTATATGTATTCATTCCTGCCGGTCTTTTTCAAGAAAAGGCTTCAGTCGTTTATGTATTATTTCAAAAGAAAGAACTTTTAAATTTTTAATCATTGAGTAAGAATTGAGTAAAAAATATTTTATAATAGGCGGTGCCGGATTCATAGGAAGTCATCTCTGCAGAAAGATCTTCAGGGAAGAAAAGGATAGTACAATAATCATATATGATAATTTTTCTTCAGGAAAGAAGTGGCATCTTGAAGAGATCATTGATAATCCGAGCCTGCATATTATTGAAGCAGATGTAAAGGATCTGGAAAAGCTGACTGAGTCAATTAAAGGTGCGGATGTAGTTTATCACTTTGCATCAAACCCTGACATAGCAAAAGCAATGACGCAGCCGGACATTGATTTCTGGGAAGGAACATATCTTACGAACAATGTGCTTGAAGCAATGAGAGTAAGCGGTGTTAAGAATTTATTATACGCTTCCGGAAGCGGAGTTTATGGTGATGCTAAGTTCATTGAAACCGATGAAGATTATTCACCACAGCTTCCCATTTCAACTTACGGAGCAAGCAAGCTTTCGTGCGAAGCGATGATCTCATCTTACTGTTATATGTTTGATATGAATGCAGCCGCATTCCGGTTTGCAAATGTTGTTGGTCCAAATCAAACGCATGGAGTTGGTTATGATTTTGTAAGAAAAATTCTTAACGATAATAAAAAACTGGATATACTTGGTGACGGAACACAGAGTAAATCTTATATTTATGTTTCAGATGTACTTAACGCGATGAGGACGATCCAGGAAAACCATTTAAAAGGCTATTCTTATTTTAATGTAGGAACAAAAGATCATATAACAGTTTCGGAAATAGCAGATATTGTAGTAAGCGTTATGGATAAAAATAATGTTGAGTATAAATTTGCCGGAGGTGACAGAGGATGGAAGGGTGATGTGCCTGTTGTCAGAATAAATTCGGATAAGATAAGAAACAAAGGCTGGAGCAATGAACATTCAACTTCTGATGCGATCAGACTTTCTGTTGAATCAATTTATAATGACGCATTGAAAAATAAATTTGAATGGGAAGGTATTAAGTAATGATTCTTTCACGTGCACCGGTAAGAATTTCAATGGGCGGCGGCGGAACTGACCTTCCATCGTATTATGAAAAGTTCGGAGGATTCTTACTTGCAGCAGGCATTAACAGATACGTTCACATTCTTCTCAATAAAAGATTTGAAGAGTCCATAAGACTTTCATATTCAGAGACGGAAATTGTAAATAACATAAAAGAAATAAAACATGCTATCTTCCGGGAGTCATTAAAATATGCTGATGTCCGGAAGCAGGTAGAGCTTGTTTCAATCGCCGATGTGCCTTCAAACTGCGGACTTGGTACATCATCAACTTTTACTATCGCGTTGCTTGCGGCATTGTTCGCTTACAAAAGGCAATATCATTCACTTGAAAAACTTGCTGAGTGTGCGTGTGACATTGAAATAAAAATTCTGAAAGAGCCGATAGGGAAGCAGGACCAGTATGCCGCAGCGTTTGGCGGATTCAATGCGTATACATTTAACAAAGATGGCTCTGTGTATGTTGAGCCTGTGAAAATAAGTGACGGAGCGTTGATGGAGCTTCAGAACAATATTTTTTTATTTTATCTTAATAAGAAAAGATCTGCAGGCGACATATTAAAAGATCAGAATAAGAAAACCAAAGACAATAATAAGGAAGTGATCGACCGGCTGCATAAGATCAAAGAAATAGGGCTTCATACAAAGAAGATACTTGAGAAAAATACCATCAACGAATTCGGTGAGCTCCTTCATGAGCATTGGCTGATTAAAAAAGGAATGTCAAAGAAAATTTCAGATCCGCTTATAGATGAAATTTATGAAGCGGCAACAAAGAACGGTGCAGTCGGTGGCAAGGTAATTGGTGCCGGCGGCGGTGGATTTTTGTTGTTCTATTGTCCTTATGAAAAAACCAGGCTGCTGTCTGCAATGAAAAAATTCGGATTATCTCCAACCTGGTTCTCCTTTGAAAAGGAAGGAGTCAAGACTGGATTTTATAATTAATATAATGCTGATTTGATTACGGATCTTGTATTGCTTTCGGGAGGTATGGCAACGCGCTTGAGACCCGTAACGGAGAAGATCCCGAAATCCATGATTGAAGTTGCAGGAAAACCTTTCATTGATCATCAGCTTGAACTAACAAAGAGTAATGGTATTTTAAATGTGATCGTATGTACAGGTTTTCTTGGTGAAAAGATAGAAGAGCATACCGGTAACGGAAAAGAGCTCGGACTGGATATTAAATATTCATTTGACGGCGAAACACTTTTAGGTACAGGAGGAGCAATTAAGAAAGCATTAAATCTTTTGGGAGACAGTTTTTTTGTAATGTATGGTGATTCTTATTTGAACACTGATTTTAAAATTATAAATGAATATTTTTTTTCAACTCATAAGAGTGGATTAATGACAGTTTTCAGGAATGATGGGAAATGGGATAAGAGCAATATTGAATTTGAAGACAGTAAAATAAAAAATTATGACAAGAAGTCTTCCGATGTAAAATTAAAATACATTGATTACGGTTTGGGCATTCTGACAAAAAAAGCGTTTGAAGATTTTGAAAATGAAAATGTGTTTGATCTTGAAAGGGTTTACAAAAATTTACTTATAAAAGATGAGCTGGCGGGGTTTGAGGTCAGTGAAAGATTTTATGAGATCGGATCATTTGAAGGATTAAGTGCGACAGAAGAATTACTCTCAACGAAGAAAATTAACCGCTAAAAATTCGGGGAAATATTGAATAATAGAGATTATATAAATAAATATTTAAAAGAAGTTACTGAGATCACTGAAAGCATTGACAAATCTGAGATCGAAAAGATGGTTGAAGTGATCAGTAGTGTTAAGAAGAATGACGGCAGGATCTTTTTTCTCGGAGTGGGCGGAAGCGCAGGGAATGCTTCACACGCTGTTAATGATTTCAGGAAGATCGCGGGGATAGAGTGTTATTCACCGACAGATAATGTTTCTGAGTTAACTGCAAGGGTGAATGATGACGGCTGGGATTCTTCATTTGTGAACTGGCTTATGGGAAGCAGGCTGAATGCAAAAGACTGCCTGTTTATTTTTTCTGTCGGCGGCGGGAACATTGAAAAGAATGTCAGTGTGAACCTTGTGAACGCGATTAAATACGGAAAGCAAACAGGAAGTTCTGTAATTGGTATTGTCGGCAAAGACGGAGGTTATACTGCGACAGTTGCAGATGCCTGTGTCATCATTCCGACAGTTAATCCGGAAACCATAACACCGCATTCGGAATCATTTCAGGCAACGATCTGGCATTTACTAGTAACGCACCCTGCTGTAAAATCATTTGATATGAAATGGGAATCAGTGGATTCGGCAAAGACAAAATGAACAAAGCAATTTTTCTTGACCGGGACGGTTTGATCAATGAGATGCAGTATAATGAAGAAAGAAAAGAATTTGAACCTGCTTATATTAAAGATGATCTCAGGATCTACGATGGTGTCATTGAGACACTAAGGGATTTTCAGGATAATGGATATAAGTTGTTCATAGTTTCAAATCAGCCTGACTATGCAAAAGGGAAAACATCGATGGAAAGTCTTAAGGAAGTTCACGATGAACTGCACAGAATATTTTCAGAGAACGGAATTTCTTTTACAAAATATTACTATTGCTATCATCATCCTGACGGGATCGTACCTGAATATTCAATAGAATGTGAATGCAGGAAACCCGGGAATCTGTTTGTAAGAGAAGCAATTGAAAAGTATGACATTGATAAGGAAAGCTCGTGGTTTGTAGGAGACAGGGATAAGGATGTTGAATGCGGAGTAAGATCAGGATTGAAGACGATAAGAGTTAAAAGCAACTATTACAATTATACAAATAAAACCGATGCTGATTTTGTTGTGGACAGTTTACAACAGGCATCAGAAAAAATTTTATCAAAACAAAAGAACTGACAATATGCCTTCAGTAAAGGATCTGAAAATAAAAATTTTCGCCGATGGTGCTAATGTGAATGAAATGAAAAAGGTTTATTCAGAAGGCATTGTAAAAGGATTCACAACTAACCCGACATTGATGAAGAAGGATGGGGTCACGGATTATGTTGGCTTTGCAAAGGATGTGCTCTCGGAAATAAAAGATATGCCAATTTCATTTGAGGTTTTCACTGATGATTTTGATTCAATGGAAAGGCAGGCGAAGGAGATCGGAAGCTGGGGTGAAAATGTTTATATCAAGATCCCTATAACAAATACCAAGGGTGAAACGTCTTATGAGTTAATAAAGAAATTATCATCCGGCGGAATGAAGCTTAACGTTACAGCGATGCTTACAATTGAACAGGTGGAAAATGTTTACAAGAGTCTTGATAAGAATACTCCTGCGATAGTGTCACTTTTTGCGGGAAGGATCGCAGATACGGGACGGGATCCTATCCCTTACATAAATGAATCGTTAGCCATTCTAAAGGATAATAAAAACGCCGAGCTGTTGTGGGCAAGTTCGAGAGAGCTGCTGAATATTTTTCAGGCGGAAGAATGCGGATGCCAGATAATAACTGTTACAAATGATCTGATAAAAAAACTGGCAATGGTGGATAAGGATTTGAAAGAGTTATCTCTTGATACAGTGAAAATGTTTTATAATGACGCGAAGTCAGCAGGTTATGGTTTTTAATTTAAAAGTTAGCCGTGTCAAAATCCAAAGAAAAATTATTTCTGTTCGTTTCCGATTTTCTATTCATAAATCTTGCGTGGATCTTATATTATTACATAAGAATAGAAACAGGCTGGATACAATACGCTAACCCTCCGGCGTTTGTGCTGCCGTTGTTTGTAATTTATTTATACTGGCTTATAATTTTTTCATTTGCCGGACTTTATCAGCACTGGTTTGTAAGATCGAGATTTGATGAATTCGCATCGGTGTTCAAAGCAGTTTCAGTTGGCTGTTTCATTTTGTTCTTTCTAATATTCATCGATGACTTTATGAATAATGCAAGGATCATTTCAAGATTTCTTATCCTGATATACTGGATTCTGATGGTCGTCTGCGTAAGTCTGGGAAGAATTTTCATTAGGAGCATTCAGAGAAATCTGTTGCAGAAAGGAATAGGTCTCAGGAATACCCTGATTGTCGGAAGCGGAGAAAAGGCAGCCGAGCTTAATACGATGATCGGCAAATTTCCTCAATTGGGTTACAGGATTCTTGGCTTTGTAAGTTTGAATGATTCAGGTATTAAACCTGATTCACTGGGTGTGTTGGAAAACGTTTCAGAGATTGTCAGAAAAAAAGATGTATCTGAAATTCTTATCGCGCTCGAACCTTCCGAGAAGGAAAACCTGATTGATGTACTGAGATATTGTTCAGAAGAAAAAGTAAATATGAAGATACTGCCTGACATGTACGATATAGTCAGTGGCATGGCGAGGACAAATCAGATATACGGTGTTCCGCTGATCGAAGTAATGCCGGACATAATGTCTCCTGCAGGTAAGCTGACAAAGAGGATTATTGATGTTTTTATTTCAGGATTTACATTACTGATACTGTCACCGGTTTTAATTTTTATTTCAATTTTGATAAAGCTGGATTCGAAAGGAAATATTTTATACAAACAGGTAAGAGTGGGAAGGCAGGGTGATCTGTTCACGATGTATAAATTCAGGTCAATGGCAATGAACTCCGAAGAGTACGGACCTGAATGGGCGGGTGAGAATGATCCCAGAATTACAAGAATGGGTAAGATTATCAGAAAATTATATCTTGATGAATTCCCGCAGATGGTAAATGTCATTAAGAACGAGATGAGTCTGATCGGACCAAGACCGGAGCGTCCGTTCTTTGTTGAACAGCTTAAGATTGAAATTCCATATTATTATAAGAGATTATCTGTGAAGCCCGGCATAACGGGATGGGCTCAGATAAAGCACAAGTATGACTCTTCTCTTGAAGATGTAAAAACAAAACTTCAGTATGATTTCTATTATATTGAAAACATGAGCCTTAAATTAGATTTCAAAATCATGATAAATACAATTATTGTAGTAATGTTAATGAAAGGTCATTAAGTGAAAAGAACATTAGTAATAATTCCTACATATAACGAAGCCGATAACATTCAAAAGATCATTCCCGAGGTTCTGATGAACACAACTCCGGAGAATGAGTTTAACATTCTTGTTGTCGATGACAATTCACCCGACGGGACGGCTAAGCTTGCTGAAGATCTCAACAGCAAATTTGTTAACATTCTTAAGAGAGAAAGAAAATTAGGATTAGGTACGGCGTATGTGGCAGGCTTCCATTATGCAATTAAAAATAATTATGATTACGTGTTTGAAATGGATGCCGACTTCTCTCATGACCCGAAGTATCTGAAAAGCTTTATTGAAAAAATTATTGAAGGATATGATCTTGTAATAGGATCAAGATATATAAACGGGATTTCGGTTTTGAACTGGCCTTTGAGAAGGCTCATCTTAAGCTATATGGCTTCTATGTACACGAGGATGGTGACAGGTCTGAAGGTAATGGATACTACTGCAGGTTTTATGTGCTACAGAGTTTCTGCACTTAAGCAGATCAATCTTGATAAAGTAAGATCGAACGGCTATTCATTTCAGATCGAAATGAAGTTTAAATTTTACAAAAGGGGATTTAAGATCTTTGAAGTCCCGATCTTATTCATTGACAGGAGAGAAGGTGAATCCAAGATGTCGAGGAAGGTAGTTTATGAAGCATACTTTATGGTATGGAAGCTTAAGCTTAAATCTGTTTTCGGAAAATTATAATATTATTCTCCGGTTTCACTTATCACTTTTTCATCAGAAATTTCCGCACATGTTATTTTCAGTTTCAGCATTTCTAAAAACTAATTAGTGACAGGTTACAAGTATGACATATCGGTTGTAATTGTAAATTACAATGTTAAAGACCTTGTTGATAATTGCATCTCATCAATACACAAAGCCAATTCCGGTAAATATAAGATCGAAGTATTTTTAGTTGATAATAATTCTATCGACGGAAGCGTAGCTCATATCCGAAGCAAATATCCTGAAGTAAAAATAATTTCAAATGAAAAGAATGTAGGATTTTCGATCGCGAATAATCTCGCGTTGAAACAATCCTCGGGTGAGTATATCCTGATCCTGAATCCTGATACTGTGCTTGAGGAAGGTACGTTTGAAAAGCTGATCTCATTCCTTCATAAAAATCCTATGACCGGGGCAGTGACCTCAAAGCTTATACTTGCAAACGGCAAGCTTGATTCAGCCTGCAGAAGAAGTTTCCCGACTCCCGAAGTCGCAATTCCGAGAATGCTGGGATTGTCAAAGCTTTTTCCAAAGAGCAGTTTTTTTGGGAAGTATAATCTTACTTATCTTGATGAGAATAAGACTTACGAAGTTGATGCTATTTGCGGCGCGTTCATGTTCATTCCTATGAAAGTACTGAATGAAACCGGATTCTTTGATGAAGACTATTTTATGTATGGTGAAGATATAGATCTGTGTTTCAGAATAAAAAAGAAAGGATACAAAATATTTTATTATCCTGAAGTCACAACTATCCATTTCAAAGGTGAGAGTACAAGAAAAACAAATCTTAAATACGTAAATAATTTTTACGGCTCGATGATAATATTCGTCCGTAAGAATTTTACCGGCGTACCGAGGACATTATCATTTATCCTGCAGCTGGGTATTTACTGGCGTTCCGCGTTCTCATACTTCAAGAGGTTTTTGAAATATCTTACATTCCCGATCATTGATGTAATATTGCTGTTCGCGTCTTTCATTCTGTCAATTAAATTACGCTTCGACATATTTCCAAACAAAGATTATCTGTTCATAATATCGATCTACGTTTTCATCTGGTTAATACTTCTGGCTTTGTTCGGCTTGTATTCAAAAAAGGATTTTCTGTCATTAAGGAAAACCTTTAATGCATTGATTGCGGGCTTCTTTGTCAACTCATCAATAACGTATTTCTTCAATGAGTATGCTTTCTCAAGAGGAGTAATTCTTTCCTCTACTATCTTTGCGCTGATCTTCTTAATTACATTGCGAGGTCTCTATAGCTTCTATTTGTTTTTGATATCCAAAAATATCCTGCTTAATAAAGTCAATCTTCTCATTGTAGGAAAAGAAAGACTTAATCAGAACGCAGAGGACAAATTGAATTCAAAGTACAATATAATTCGGTTTGACGAAATTGCCCCGCGCAAGAGCATTGACGAGCTTGAAGAGATAATTCAGATTAACAAGATTAATGAAGTCGTGTTCACAGGTGATTATTTTTCAAATCAGGATGCATTGAAGCTGATGTGGGATTTCAGGGATAAGAATGTAAGCTTTAAAATTTTTCCCAGAGGTAAGGAGCTGATGCTGTCAAAGTTGAACATGCGAAGTCTTGATGAGATCAACTTAGTTGAAATTGAATATAATATTAATAAT
>JAWXBH010000208.1:0-46857 GCA_034439935.1 bacterium | reverse complement strand
AATATAGATATTACAATTTTATGTTTTGTAATTAAAATGTTTATAAATTGACATAAATGTCACGAATACAAAATTAAATGTCTACGATTAAGAGTTAAAAAAAAATTACTTGAGAAGAACTTAATTGTGGTGTTTCAAGAAACCGTACTTTGAGATATTAGTTAATAACATTTTTTAAGAATGATTTTCCAAATTAAAATTTTAATCCCATAGGAGGAAAAAGTTACAAAAGTGTTGCAGGAAATGATTTCTTGTATTGACTTTGCATAGCATTTTCAGTAATTTGAAGTTTTCCCAAAAATCGTACATAGTACAATAAATTCATCAATAACCTTAAGCATCTAAATACACTATAAAGAAGCCCGATGGCACTAAGAAAATTAAAACCGACAACACCAGCTACGAGGTATTATTCCATTTCATCTTTTGACGAGATTACAAAGTCAACACCGGAGAAATCTCTTCTGGCGCCTCTTAAGAAATCCGGCGGAAGAAATAATCTTGGAAGAATAACTTCAAGATTCAGAGGCGGTGGACATAAGAGAAGATACAGAATCATTGATTTCAAAAGAAACAACAGCGAAATAGCAGAAGTGATTGCAATTGAATATGATCCAAACAGGACAGCAAGGATAGCTCTTATTAAATATCCTTCAGGAGAGAAAAATTATATTATTGCTCCCGATGGAATAAAGGTTGGTGAGAAGATTGAATCAAATAATGATGCCGAATTTAAAACAGGAAATACAATGCTGCTTTCAGCGATACCTGTTGGTACATTTATTCACAACATAGAATTGAAACCGGGTAAAGGCGGTCAGCTTGCAAGAAGTGCCGGAACATCGGCTCAGATAGTTGCAAAGGATGCAAAATACTCTCAGGTAAAACTCCCTTCCGGTGAAGTTAGAATGATAAACAATATTTGCAAAGCGACATTAGGAATAGTAAGTAATACGGATCATGAGAACATAAGCCTGGGTAAAGCAGGCAGATCAAGATGGTTAGGAAGAAGACCTCATGTAAGAGGAGTTGCAATGAATCCGGTCGACCATCCAATGGGCGGCGGAGAAGGAAAGACATCCGGTGGTGGTCATCCAGTAAGTCCATGGGGATTACCGGCGAAGGGTTATAAGACCAGAAAGAAAAAAAATATTTCAAACAAGTTTATAGTTAAGAAAAGGAAATAATTAAATGTCTAGGTCACTCAAAAAAGGTCCTTTTATAGATTTCAAGCTAGTAGAAAAAATTGACAAGCTGAATACTCAGAAACAAAAGAAAGTCGTAAAGACTTGGGCGAGATCATGCACCATTACTCCGGATTTTGTTGGTCATACATTTGCTGTACATAATGGAAATAAATTTATTCCTGTGTATGTATCGGAAAATATGGTCGGGCATAAGCTCGGAGAATTTTCGCACACAAGAACATTCAGAGCTCATTCAGGTCAGAGAAAAGACGAAAAGGCAGGAGGAAAATAATGGAAGCACGGGCATTAAAAAGGCATATAGGTTCATCACCCAGAAAAATGCGGTTAGTGGTTGATCTTATTAGAAAAAAAACTGTAAGCGACGCCATCAGTATATTAAAGTATACAAATAAAAATGCGGCAAAGGTTGTAGAGCAGACAGTTGCTTCTGCGTACAGCAACTTACAGAATAAGCTTGATTCGGGAAGATTGAATAAAGAAGATGTAGTGATAAAGGAAATTTTTGTAGACGGCGGACCATCTATGAAGAGGGTACTCCCGGCACCACAGGGAAGGGCATTCAGAATACAGAAGCGTTCGGCTCATCTTACGGTAATTGTTGAGCAGCTACAAGAAGCTAAAGAAAATTCAATAACAACTAAATAATTTTTCAAGGAGATTTATTGGGACAGAAAACACACCCGGTTGGATTCAGATTAGGAGTAATTAACACCTGGGATTCAAATTGGTACGATGATAAGAGTTTTGCACAGAAGCTTGTAGAAGATTCTGTGATAAGATCTTATTTAAAGAAGAGACTTGAGAAGGCAGGCATAGCGAACATTACCATAGAAAGGACATTGAAGAAGATTACTTTGACAATCCATACATCCAGACCAGGATTTGTAATAGGCAAGAGCGGTAAAGAAATTACACAGTTGGAAAGTGAAATTAAAAAAATCACCAATAAGGAAGTCAAGATAAATGTGCTTGAAATAAAGAAGCCTGAACTAAATGCGGCGCTGGTTGCAGAGAACATTGCGGGTCAGCTTGCACACAGGGTTTCTTTCAGAAGAGCAATGAAGTCGGCAATAACATCTACAATGAGAATGGGTGCAGAGGGTATTAAGATAATGTGTGCGGGAAGACTTGGCGGAGCGGAGATAGCAAGAACTGAGCAATATAAAGAAGGAAGAATTCCATTACAGACAATCAGGGCAGACATTGATTATGCATCGGTCACTTCACACACTATCTATGGAGCAATCGGAGTTAAGGTTTGGATCTGCAGAGGCGAAAAATTATCAAGAAATTAAATAATACCGGAGATAAAGAATTATGTTGATGCCCAAAAGGGTTAAATTCAGAAAAGCCCAAAGAGGACATTTAAGAGGTAACGCAGGAAGAGGGTTCACGGTATCATTCGGAACTTTCGGATTGAAGGCAATGGAGCCGGCATGGATCACCAACAGGCAGATCGAAGCAGCGAGAATTGCATTAACAAGGCACATGAAGAGAGATGGAAGAGTTTACATCAGGATCTTTCCGGACAAGCCTGTTTCAAAGAAACCTGCTGAAACCCGAATGGGTAAAGGTAAAGGAGCTCCGGAATTCTGGGTAGCTGTGATAAGACCCGGAAGAATTATGTTTGAAGTCGATGGTGTCAATAAAACCGTTGCTGAGGAGGCATTGAGATTAGCTTCTCACAAATTACCTATCAAAACGAAATTCGTACAAAGAATAGATTAAAAATTTATATAGAAAATCAGACAAAATGAAAATTCAACAAATAAGAGACATGAATACCGAAGACCTGAAGGTTGCATTGAATGACAGTTATGAAGCATTGCAGAATTTCAGATTTCAGCATTCGACCGGTCAATTGGAGAATTACAAATCATTACCGAATATGAAGAGAGACATCGCAAAAATGAGAACCATCATCAAAGAAAGAGAGCTTAAGATCAACGAAAAATTAACCAAGGCAAAATAATTATAACATAATAAGATGTCTGAAGAAACAAAAGAAGTAACAGAAGTTGCAGAAGTAGCAGAAAAGAAAAAAACTTCTCATTCAGGAATGAGAAAGACCAGAGTTGGAAAGGTATTAAGCAATAAGATGGATAAGACTATAATAGTGAGCGAGGAGAAGAGAGTGATGCATCCCCTTTACAAGAAATATTTTAAGAAGACGACAAAGTTTGCAGCACATGATCCGAAGAACACATGCGATATTGGTGATACAGTAAAGATCATGGAAACCCGTCCATTGAGCAAGACAAAGAGATGGAGACTTGTGGAGATAGTAGAAAAAGTCAAATAAATTTTTAATACATTATATAAGCGATGATACAGGAAGAAAGTAATTTAGTGGTTGCAGATAATTCGGGAGCAAAGTCGGTAAGATGCATAAGAGTTCTAGGAGGCTCTGACAGAAGATATGCAGGGGTAGGAGATATAATCGTAGTTACCGTAAAGACTGCTATTCCAGGCGGAACAGTAAAAAAGGGAGAAGTATCCAGAGCTGTGATTGTAAGAACAGTAAAGGAAACAAGAAGAAGAGACGGTACCTATATTAAGTTTGATGAGAATGCTGCAGTCCTTATTAATAATGCGAATGAACCAAAAGGAACAAGAATTTTCGGACCTGTTGCCAGAGAGCTCAGGGATAAACAATTTATGAAGATCATTTCACTTGCACCTGAAGTAATATAGAATTTAATCATGGAAAAGAATACAAAAATAAAAACAAGATTTAAGAAAAACGACACAGTCAAGGTTGTAGCCGGTAATTCGAGAGGAACAGTCGGTAAATTACTCTTTATAGACAGACAAAAAGGGAGAGTTATAGTTGAAGGTGTTAACATTATGCATAAGCATACCAAACCAAGTCAGAAAAGTCAGCAGGGCGGGATTGTAAAAAGGGAAGCCCCTATCAATATTGCCAACATTATGCTGATGTGTCCGAAAACAAATAAGCCGACAAGAATCGGAATGAGTTTAATAAAAGATGAAAAAACCGGTAAGCTCTCAAGAATGAGATCCAGCAAACAATCCGGTGAAATTATTATATAATTATAATGGCAAAAACAAAACAGGACAGAAAAAAAGAAGACGACGCTGCCTCAAAAAAAGGTTCAGATAAAAAGAAAGAGGGTGCTGGCGGTGATTTTAAGGAAGAGAAAGTTCCTTTGAATTTACTGAAACATTACAGAGAGAAGGTTGTACCTGAGCTTATGAAAAAGTTCAGCTTTAAGAATATAATGGAAACGCCGAAGCTTCAGAAAATCAATATCAATGTTGGAGTTGGAGCAGCGACAATGGATCAGAAGCTTATTGATCTGACAGTAAAAGAGATCGAAGCGATCACAGGTCAGAAACCGGCAGTTGTTAAAGCTAGAAAATCGGTTTCAAACTTTAAGCTTAGAGAAGGAATGAATATAGGTGTGAAAGTTACACTGAGGAACGACAGAATGTATGAATTTTTAGAAAGATTCATTAATGTTGCAATACCGAGAATAAGAGATTTCAGAGGTTTATCGGATAAGAGTTTTGATGGAAGAGGGAATTACACAATTGGAATAAAGGAGCAGGTAATATTTCCGGAAATTAATGTAGATAACGTCAACAGGGTGTCGGGAATGGATCTTACATTTGTAACATCAGCAAAGACCGATGAGCAGTCATTTGAGTTACTTAAAGGATTCGGATTACCTTTCATTACAAGACAGACAAACAATTAATCAGCACTAAAATAATTATATGGCACGAAAAGCATTAATAGCAAAGCAAAAACGAAGAGAAAGACTGGTGAAGCAATACGCCGAGAAGAGAAAGGAACTTAAGAAAAACGGTGATTATGCTGCTTTGCAAAAGCTTCCAAGAGACAGCAGTGCTTCCAGATCCAATAACAGATGCAACATGACAGGCAGAGTGAGAGGTTATTACAGAAAGTTCGGGATGTCAAGATTAGTATTCAGAGAGTTAGCTTTGCAGGGAAAAATCCCCGGTGTTGTAAAATCAAGCTGGTAAAAAAAAACTGCTGCGGCAGATCAGGAGATATATAAATGTCAATGACCGATCCAATTTCGGATTATTTAACAAGGTTGAGAAATGCTTTGAAGGCTGGAAAGAAAAGTGTAGACATGCCTTCTTCAAAGTTTAAAGAATCAATCAGCAGCATACTTAAGAAAGCTTCATTTATTGAAGACTACAAAGTTGTTGAGAACGAAAAAAAGTTTAAGATCTTGTCCGTAAGATTAAAGTATTCTGACGGAGACAGCGTAATAATGGGACTAAAGAGGATCAGCAGACCCGGCATAAGAAGATATGTCAATAACGAAGATCTTCCGAGAGTAAGAAATGGTTTGGGAATCTCAATAGTGTCAACTTCCAAAGGTTTGCTTACCGATAATGAAGCAAGAAAATTAAAAGTAGGCGGTGAAGTCGTCTGTCAAATCTGGTAATAATTAATTTTTATATTTTTATATGAGCAGAATAGGAAAAAAACCGGTTAATATTTCGGATAAAATAAAAATTACCCAAACGAGCAATAAACTAGAAGTAACCGGACCAAAGGGTACATTGAATTTAAATCTTGTTGACGGAGTAAAAATAGATGTTAATGGTACTGAAGTTAATGTTACCCGTAATGATGATACCAAGAAAAACAGAGCTCTTCATGGTTTGTACAGGTCACTTATACAAAACATGGTATCAGGAGTAAATGATGGTTTTACAAAGAAGCTTGAACTGGTGGGTATCGGATACAGAGCTGAATTAAAAGGTAAAAGCCTGGTAATGATGCTTGGTTTTTCACATCCGACAGTATTTGTACCGCCACCTGATATTACCCTTGAAGTGCCTTCACCGAATATTGTAGTTGTGAACGGAATAAACAAGGAATTGGTAGGACTTGTTGCATCGAAGATCAGATCATTCAGACTCCCTGAGCCATACAAAGGAAAAGGAATCAAGTATGAGAATGAAGTTGTAAGAAGAAAAGCAGGAAAAACAGCAGCTAAATAATAAAAAGTTTTAATTTTATATGAATCAAATAGAGAAAAGCAGAAAGAGACGTTCACGAATTAAGCATCAGCTTAAGAAGAAACTGAGAGGCACACCTGATACTCCAAGACTGGTAGTTTTTAGAAGTGCGAATCACATTTATGCTCAGTTTATGGATGATATCAATTCAAAGACCTTGTTAACCGTTTCAACAAAGTCAAAAGATGTTGCAGAAAAAATTTCAAGCTCAAAAGGCAAGGTTGACAAGAGCAAAGTTGTAGGAAAGATAGCAGCAGAGAGAGCGGCATCATCCAATATAAGCAAGGTAGTGTTTGACAGGAACGGATATTTGTTTCACGGAAGAGTTAAGGCACTTGCTGAAGGTGCCCGAGAAGGTGGTTTAAAGTTCTGAGGTTAATAAGTATATTTACATGTCTCACATAAATAAAACACCCTAAAATTACTCTCGGGTCGTCTAATGGCAGGACAGCGGCCTTTGGAGCCGTTAGTGGAGGTTCGACTCCTCCCTTGAGAACTACAATAAATATTTCTTTACAAAAACTGAAGTAACTTAAAATTAAATGATAAGAAAAAAAAATTATAAAGCCGGTGAGTTGGAACTTAAGGAAAAAATGGTTTCCATCGGAAGAGTTGCAAAGGTTGTAAAGGGCGGAAGAAGATTCAGCTTTTCGGCAGTAACAGTTGTCGGTGATGGTAAAGGACATGTTGGAATTGGTCTGGGCAAAGCAAATGAAGTTACCGATTCAATCAGAAAGAGTGTTGAAGATGCAAAGAAAAATGTAATAACAGTGCCGATAATTAAAGGAAGCATTCCTCATGAAATAATAGGGAAATTCGGTGCGGCAAAAGTATTGTTGAAGCCCGCTTCACCCGGAACAGGAATAATAGCCGGCGGCGGTGTCAGAGCAGTACTTGAATCAGCAGGAGTGCAGGATGTTCTTACCAAGTTGTTAGGATCATCAAATCCTCATAATGTTGTAAAGGCGACTATGAAAGCGTTAACATCATTAACTGATGCAAAGACAATTGCGGCAAGACGGGGATTGACCTTACAGGAATTATTTTCAAATTAAAATTTTTAGTTGGCAATGTTAAAGATAACACAAACAAGAAGCATAATCGGCAGGTTAAAGAAGCAGAAGCTTACAATAGAGGCACTTGGATTAGGAAGACCGAATTATTTTACAATTAAGAAAGATACTCCGCAGATAAGAGGAATGATCAATGTTGTGAAACATTTGATCAAAGTTGAAGAAAACTACAAACAACAGTAAACAAATAATTGAATTATCTTAATACATAAGTTTTAAAAAGTTCTTCTTATTCCTTTGTCCGTAACAGATCAGGTCAAAGGAATTATTTATTTAGAATATTAACAATAATTTTTAAATGGACATACTAAGTAATCTCAAATACGCCGAAGGTTCAAGAAAAAAGAAGAAAAGAATCGGAAGAGGTCAGGGTTCAGGATTTGGAGGAACTTCGACAAAGGGTCATAAAGGCCAGCGTTCAAGATCAGGAGCAAAATTCAGATCATGGTTTGAAGGCGGTCAGATGCCCCTTCAAAGAAGAATTCCGAAGTTCGGTTTTAAAAATATCAATAGAAAAGAATATGTCACCATTAATTTGGATGACATTCAGAAGTACATTGATGACGGAAAGATAACCGTTACAAAAATCGACAAAGAGTTTTTGTTAACAAACAAACTGCTCAAGGGAAAGAATAAACCTTTTAAAGTATTAGGCAATGGTGAGATGACAGCTAAAATGGAGATCAGCGCTAATGCATTCAGTAAAACAGCAATTGAGAAGATAGAAAAAGGCGGAGGAAAAGCAGTCGTCGTATGAGTGGATTTGTAGAAAGCTTCAGAAATATATTTAAGATCGAGGAATTAAGGAACAGATTGTTATTCACTCTAGGTATACTGGTAGTGGTAAGGATCGGTGCCCACATTACTCTTCCAGGTATTGATGCTTCACTTCTTGCTGAAGCTCAGAAAGATCAATCTGACAATACACTCTTTGGTCTATATGATTTGTTTGTCGGAGGTGCATTTAAAAATGCAGCAATATTTGCATTGGGAATCATGCCTTATATCAGTGCATCGATAATCATTCAGCTTTTAGGAGCGGTATTTCCTTATTTCCAGAAACTGCAAAAAGAAGGTGAAGAAGGAAGAAAGAAGATCAATCAACTTACAAGGCTCGGAACCATCCCCGTTGCAGCTTTACAGGCATGGGGTGTGAGTGTTCAGCTTGCCAGCAGAAATGTCGGCGATCTAAGTGTTATCAGTCCGGATATATCGGGGGCGTTCTTTACTTTTTCTACTGTTATAATTCTTACAGCCGGTACTATTTTTATGATGTGGCTTGGAGAACAGATAACGGACCGTGGAATAGGTAATGGTATTTCGCTTATAATTTTTATTGGTATAATAGCTAATTTTCCTTACGCGGTATTTGATGAATATCAGATCGTATCCTCAGGAGCGAGAAATCTTATTATAGAGCTTATATATATTGCCGCATTCGTAATGATAATAGCGGGTGTAATAGCAGTAACTGTCGCAGTCCGGAAAGTCCCGGTACAGTATGCAAAGCGTGTTGTAGGTAGAAAAGTGTTTGGCGGAGTAACGCAGTATATTCCAATGAAGGTTAATTCCGCAGGTGTTATGCCTTTGATATTTGCACAGTCAATCATGTTCATTCCAAGTACATTTTTATCGTTCTTCCCGAACAGTGAGATGATGCAGAATATTTCAAAATATTTTGCTTATGACAGTTGGTTCTATTCAGGTGTCTATGCATTACTGATTATTTTCTTTACATATTTTTATACTGCAATAGCATTCAATCCAAAAGATGTATCGGATAACATGAAAAAGCAGGGTGGATTTATACCCGGCGTAAGACCAGGTAAACCGACGTCAGATTACATTGATAATATTTTAACCAAGATCACTTTACCGGGAGCTATATTCCTGGCGATCATTGCAATACTTCCGACCTTCTTAATGAAGCTCGGTGTTACGACAGGACTTGCATCATTTTTCGGAGGAACAAGTTTACTTATCATAGTCGGGGTTGCGCTTGATACATTGCAGCAGATAGAATCGCATTTACTGATGAGACATTACGATGGATTTATGAAAACAGGAAAGATAAAAGCAAGAAGATAGATTCAATGTCTTTGATAAAATCAAAAAGAGAAATAGATCTGATTAGAGAAAGCTGTAAGATAGTTTCGGATACGATTGAATACATAAGACCATTTGTAAAGGAAGGAATAACAACAGGTGAGATTGATAAGTTTATAGAAGAGTTTATAATCTCAAAAAACGCTTACCCTGCCTTTAAAGGATACAAGGTTAAGAAGAAAGCATTTCCATCAAGCAGTTGCATTTCTGTGAATGAGGAAGTTGTTCACGGGCTGCCGGGAAAGCGTGTTTTAAAAGACGGGGACATTGTTTCAATTGATGTTGGGGTAAAGAAAGATGATTATTATGGTGATGGTGCGTATACTTTTTCAGTAGGAGAAATTTCGCCAAAGAAGGCAAAGCTTCTCAAGATCACAGAAGAGTCTTTGTACAAAGGTATTGAAATGGCGATCGCTGGAAATGAGGTGAATGATATTTCAGTAGCGATACAGAATTATGTAGAAGGTTCAGGATACGGCGTAGTGAGAGAGTTGGTAGGACACGGTATAGGAAAGAATCTTCACGAGGATCCGTCAGTACCAAATTTTTACAGTCCTGCATCCAATCAGAAATTGTATGAAGGAATGGTATTAGCGATCGAGCCGATGGTAAATTACGGAACATATAAGGTTTATGTTGAAAATGACGGTTGGACAATTACAACAAAGGATCAAGAACCCTCGGCACACTTTGAGCATACTGTATTGATCAATAAAGGTAAAGCAGAAATATTAACTAAAGCAAAATAAGCGGTGGCAAAACAAGAGGCGATCAAAGTTGACGGAATTATTTCAGAAATATTACCTAATACCAATTTTAAGGTGAAGCTGGAAAACGGACATGAGATACTGGCTCATATTTCAGGAAAGATGAGAATGAACTACATAAGAATTTTACAGGGTGATAAAGTAACGGTGGAATTATCGCCGTATGATCTGACAAAAGGCAGAATTACTTACAGATATAAATAAAAAATTATTAACGACATAAAAGAGAAAAATCATGAAAGTGCGAAGTTCAGTAAAAAAAATGTGTTCCAAGTGTAAGATCATCAGACGCAAGGGTGTTGTAAGAGTTATCTGTACAAATCCCAAGCACAAGCAAAGACAGGGATAAAAATTTAATAAAATAATCCGATTTTGTCGGACAGGAGAATATATTGGCAAGAATAGCAGGTGTAGATTTACCGAAAAATAAAAGAGTGGTTATCGGCTTAATGTCGATATTCGGTATTGGGAAATCTACTGCACAAAAAATTTTAGCTGAAGCAGGTATCAGTGAAGACAAGAAGGTCTCACAGCTCACTGATGATGAAGTAAATCATATTCGTGCGGGCATCAGCTCTGAGATCAAGGTTGAAGGCGCGTTAAAATCTGAAATCTCGATGAACATAAAAAGACTTATGGACATTGGAACCTTACGTGGAAAGCGGCACAGAAGAGGACTTCCGGTAAGAGGACAGAGAACAAAAACGAACGCGCGGACAAGAAAAGGAAAGAGAAAAACTGTTGCAGGTAAAAAGAAAGTGGCAGCTAAGAAATAGCATTTGCAATGAGCGGAGTGAATTGTTAGCATATTAAATAGGAAATTTTAAAATAAAAACATTTTTAAATTTTGGCAAAGAATTTTAAAAAGGCAAAAAAGAAAGTTCATGTTGATGCAAACGGTGTAGCGCACGTCAAAGCTACTTTCAACAATGTGATTGTGACATTGACAGACATGTACGGGAATACAATTTCCTGGGCATCATCCGGAAAGATGGGATTCAAGGGTTCAAAAAAGAACACGCCATTCGCTGCGCAGTTAACTGCGGAATCAGCGGCAAAAGCAGCCATGGACGTAGGCATGAAGAAGATAGATGTATTGATTAAAGGAGTAGGTTCGGGAAGAGATGCTGCTGTGAGATCACTTAATACAGCAGGACTTGAAATAACATCGATCAAGGATATAACACCATTGCCTCATAACGGATGCAGACCACCTAAAAAGAGAAGACAATAAACAATAAATTTAAAAGAAATAAAAAAAAATAAATGGCAAGATATACAGGACCAGTTTGTAAATTATGTCGAAGAGAAAGAATGAAACTGTTTCTTAAGGGAACAAAATGTTTCTCAGACAAATGTCCTATCGAAAGCAGAAATTATCCACCGGGTCAGCACGGAATATCCAAGAGATCAAGAATTTCCGATTATGCTGTGCAGCTTAGAGAAAAGCAAAAAGTCAGAAAGACTTATGGTGTTCTGGAGAATCAATTCAGAAGATACTTTGCAGAAGCTTCGCGTAAGACAGGAATCACGGGAGATAATCTTGTAAAGCTGCTTGAAAGAAGATTTGACAATACAGTTTACAGATTAGGATTAGCACCTTCGAGAAAGTCAGCAAGACAGCTTATACTGCACAGACATTTCACTGTCAACGGAAAAGTTGTAAACATACCTTCATTTTTATTAAAGTCGGGTGATTCAATTCAGGTCAGAGATAAGAGCAAGAAGCTTGAAATGATCCATGATTCCATGAAAAGAATCAAAGACAACATGATGGTCAATTGGCTAACACTTGACAAAGCCAATATGAAAGGTGTATTCATGAAAGAGCCCGAAAGAGCGGAAGTTCCGTTTGTAGCAAATGAGCAGCTTATAGTTGAGCTGTATTCAAAATAGTTTTATTAAAAAATAAATTTAGAAGCATATTATGATGAAGATTAATAATTTTCAAATGCCTGAATCAATAGTAAAAGAGGAATCTTCATACTCTGATACATTTGGCAGGTTTATAGTACAGCCGCTTGAAAGAGGATATGGAGTTACGCTGGGAAATTCGATGAGAAGAATTTTAATTTCATCTCTGCAGGGGAGTTCGATCATTGCAATAAAGGTAAATGATGCACCTCATGAGTTCACTACCTTAAAAGGAGTTGTAGAAGATTTGTCAGAGATAATCCTTAATCTCAAAGAAGTGAGATTTAAGGATATTACAGGGAAGTCATCAAAGATCGAATTTAATCTTAAGGGACCTCACAAATTCACTGCAAAGGATATTCAAAACCATACATCTGATTTTGAAATATTAAATCCGGATAAATATATTGCTACACTTAATAAGGATTCAAATCTGAATATTGAGTTAAGAATGGGAACAGGCGTTGGTTATGTTCCTTCCGAAGATAATAAGCAGGCAAATCTTCCTTTGGAATTTATATATACTGATTCAATTTTTTCACCGGTTAAAGTTGCAAATTATAAAATTGAAAACACACGCGTAGGTAAAAGAACAGATTACGAAAAGCTTATCCTTGAAATTACTACAGATGGTTCCATGACACCCGAAGATGCACTGATTTATTCGGCGAGATTATTACAGGATCATATACAATTATTCCTAAATCTTAATCCGCAGGAAGTTCAAAAAAAAGAAGAGCCGGTAAAGACAGAGAAAGATGAAGAGCATGAAATGGTAAGAAAGATTTTATTGATGCCTGTTGATGAACTTGACTTATCGGTGCGTTCACAAAACTGTTTAAGGTCAGCTAACATTAAAACCATTGCAGACTTAGTAAGCAAGAATGAAGGTGAAATGCTTCATTACAGAAATTTTGGCAGAAAGTCACTTGCAGAATTAGGCGATCTCATAGAAAATTTCGGATTAACCTTCGGAATGGATGTTGATAAATATTTAAAAGTAGAGCCGGTAAATTAATTTAATTAAAAAAAGTTTAAATAGAATTATATGGTACACAGGAAAAAGGGCAGAAAGCTAAACCGAACAGCGAGCCACAGGAGTGCTTTGATGTCGAATCTTTCCATTTCATTAATACTGCACAAGAGAATCAGCACAACTGAAGCCAAAGCAAAAGAGCTTAGAAGATTTATTGAACCTTTGGTATCCAAGGCAATAAGGGCATTGAAATTTAAAGATTCTTCACCTGAAAAAAATGTTCATTTAAGAAGGGAAGCAAGAAAATTTTTAAATAACAAGGAAGCTCTGATAATATTGTTTGATGAAATCGGTGAAAAAATCGGGGACAGACCGGGCGGATACACTAGAGTTTTGAAAACAGGTAATAGATACGGCGATGGTGCAAAGACAGCAATAATTGAATTTGTTGATTATAGTTTTGCAAAAGAAAAAAAAGCCAAGGAGATTAAGGAGGACGCTGTTCAGGATGCTGAGGAAAGCAAGAATAAAAAAGGAAGTAAGCCGGAGGTAAAAAAGCCTGTGAAGAAAGCAACAGTCAAAAAAGAATCTGCAGTGAAAAAGGAAAAGAAGACAGACGATAAAACACCTAAAACAAAAAAGACTACGAAGAAAAAAGCTGTAGACAATTAATATAATTTTCAGATCCTTAACTCTTTTAAATTTATCCCAAATATTTTGGAACAAGGTTAAGGATTTTTTATTTTAATTTCGGAGGGCAGATAAATGAAAATTACATCAGCAGAATTTATAAAAAGCATATATGATCTCAGGGCACTTCCGAATTCGGTACTTTCTGAATTTGTATTTGTAGGAAGATCGAATGTAGGTAAGTCATCGCTTGTTAATATAATCTGTAATAAGAAAAAGCTTGCAAAGATAGGCTCGGTACCGGGTAAGACACGTCAACTGAACTATTTCCTGATTAATGAAAAATTTTATCTGGTGGATTTGCCGGGATATGGTTATGCGAAAGTGCCCGAGCAGATAAGAGCCGGATGGAGAAAGCTTGTTGAAGATTATATCAGTGAGAGATCAAATGTAAAACTTGTTTTTGTATTAATTGATTCACGACATGAACCGACTTATCTTGATGAATTGATGGTAAGCTGGCTTGAGTACTATGAAATTCCTTTCGCCATTGTCCTTACTAAATCTGATAAAATCTCAGCCAATAAAATGCAGAAGCAGATTTACCGTGCTTCAAAAATTGTTAACAATGAAGATCTTTGCATTGATTACATTCCGTTCTCAATTGTAACCGAAGAAGGTAAGTATGAAATACTCAAACTTATTGAAGAGCATCTGGATACTTAATATTTTACACTCCTAAACCCTCACTTAAAAACTTAGTTTCTTATAAGTTTTCATAAAGATAAATTACACTTTCAAAAAAAAATATTCCGATGATTAAAATCTTAGTGGCTGATGAAGTTGATCTCTCAGGTGCTGACCGGCTATCTGCGAAAAATTTTTCTGTCAAAACAGAATTTGGCATATCTAACGATAAAATATTAAATAATTATCGGGATTATGACGTCCTGGTTTTACGCAGCATAAGAAAGATCGATAAAAAATTTCTCGATAACTGCAAGTTCAGGATAATCGCAACATGCTCAAAAGGTACAGACCATATAAATGTAGAGTATGCATTAAAAAAAGGAATTAAAGTTTTGAACGCGGATGAGGGAAATCACATTTCGGCAGCCGAACATACACTATCATTAATGCTTGCGATAAGTAAGCAGATAGTTCTTTCGGATACATTGGTACGTAAAGACAATTTCGCTTTTTATGATTATCAAAGGAATGAATTGTTTGGTAAAGCAGTAGGCATTATTGGATTTGGAAAAGTCGGAAGTTATGTTGGCAAGCTTTGCAAAGCATTTGGTATGAAAGTTTATGCAAATGACATTGATCAAAAAGTAAAATTAAGGAATAAAAAAATTGAATTTAAAAGTATAGACTTCATACTTAAAAATTGTAAATTTATAACAGTACATATACCACTGAATAAAAAAAATTTACATTTCATTTCAAAAATATTTTTATTAAAAATTAATAGACAACAAATTTTTATCAATACATCAAGAGGCGATGTAGTCGATGAAAAATGGTTATTGAAATTACTTAAATCGAAAAAAATATATTATGCGGGACTTGATGTGTTTAGTGGCGAACCTGCTGTAGACAGGGGTTTCGTCGGTTTAAGCAATGTGCTTTTGACAAATCATATAGCAGGTAAAACAGTAGAAAGCAGAAGGAGAATTTCGGAGAGTATTTTCAGTCAGATAGAAAAATCAAACAATACATTTGTAACTCAATAAATTTTAAAAAATTTTTAATAATAATATTTTAATGATTGCTTAATACGAAAATCTCTATTGACAAGTTACAGCATTAGTAGTATATTAATCAAAAATTTAACGACCCTCGCAACAAAAATATGATTTTAAAAAATTACTTATTAAATTAATTAACTAATTAAGGAGAAAAAAAATGTTACAGAAATTATCTACATTCTTAATTCTAATAGTATTTATTGCGGCAGGATTTGCACAGGCGAGCGAGAGAAAGTTAGCCCCAGTACCTGCACCAATAAACGGTTCAGAAGTTCATAGCAATACAGGCACACAGCCGGTATTTTCTTTGGACAGAATCGGACCTGTAAGAACAAATGCATTAACATTTACATTTCAACCAACAGGCGTTTTCACAGTTTATGACTTACAGTCAAACGGTGTAACTCAAGAAATCTGGCAGGATCCGCTTAATCCATTAAAGGTTCATGCTACATTTATGTATTCAACAGTACCAGGATTTGCAACAAGACAATGTGCTTATATATATAGTGACAATGGTGGACAAACCTGGACAAATTTAGGTGATGTTCCTTCTTCAGGAAGAGCAGGTTTCCCGGCAATAACAGGTTATCCAAATGTTGTAGGCGGTTCACCAGCTATAATCACAAATCATAACACATCAAATGGAACTACAGCAAGAGTAAAAATAAATTATGATGCGGGTCCTGGATTTGGTGTTTTCACGGAGATCGATCCGGGTCTTTTACAAGGTGCAGATGGTATTTGGGCTAGAGTTTTAGGACTTCCAAATACTCAAATTGCATTTGTAGCTTCAATAAATGGTCAGGTTGTATCAGCAACAAATGTTGCAACAAACGTAGCACCTCCGGGTATATTCAGCGGTTATGTCACATTTCCAGGAGATCAGGCAGAAACTTATTGTTTAGCTTTAGCTCCTAACGGAAGAGTTGGTCATGCATATATTGGTGCAGGCGATGGTGTTATTGATAACGATGTGTTCTATAGATTTTCAACAGATAATGGTTTGACATGGAGCACCCCAACATTAGTATGGGACTTCAGTGAAGCAACTGATTCATTGGGTTGTTTAAGAGGTATTAGTATGGCATTCGGAAACAATAACGAGCCATACGTAGCATTTAATCTTGGATTAATGACATTAGCAGGAAATTTTGATCCTGCAGGTCCATCTTCAATCAGAGTTTGGTCACCGGCTGTAAATGGTGGAATTCCAAAAATCGTAGCTGATCAGACAAACATTCCTTTCTTTCCAAACCTTGGTCTTGTAAATGATGCTTTCCTTCCAATCTGCAGACCTTCAATAGGACGATCTTCAACAGGAAATCAGTTATTTATGTCAATGGTAGCAACAACCGGAGAATATAGTCCAGTAGATACATGCTCTTTTTATGCTGGTTGGTTCTCATATTCTAATAATAATGGTTCAAGCTGGGCAGCACCAGAAAGAATGACACCTGCTGTACCAAAAAGAGACTGGAGATTTATCAGTGTTTCACCAGTAAACAATACTGCTCTTTCAATAACGACAGTTCAAATGATGGCTCAGGATGATTCACTAGCGGGTACACACGTAAACGGAGCAGAAATCGGTAGTGGTCAGGCAATGGGAATAAAAGTTAATGTTTCAACTTCTGTTAATAATATTTCCAGCACAGTTCCATCAGATTTCAATTTAAGCCAAAACTATCCAAATCCATTTAATCCATCAACTTCAATTAGATTTGATATCAGAAATACATCAAACATAACATTGAAAGTTTATAATTCAAACGGACAGGAAGTTGCAATTTTAGTAAATAATGAATTAGTATCACCCGGAACAAAAGAAGTAGTATTCGATGCAACGAGTTTAAGCAGCGGAATCTATTTCTATACATTGTTCGCAGGTGACTTTAAGGAAACCAAAAAAATGATGTTGATTAAATAATCAATTGGTTTAATAATTTTAAATAACCGACCCTCATGATTGACAAGAAATTGTTTTATTGTGAGGGTTTTTTAAAAAACAGTAAATAGAAGGTCTATGAAAAAGATTATACAAAATATTGGATTTATTGCTTTCCTAGTATTTACCGCAATAACGATTACAAATACAACCTCATATTCCCAGACTACAGGCAGTATAAACGGAACTGTTATTGATTCTAAGGATAAATTACCCTTGGTAGGAGCCGTAGTTCAGATTGTCGGATCAAGTAAGGGTTCGATCACTGACGGGAATGGTGAATACATCATAATCAATGTAGATGTCGGAAATTATGACGTTGAAGCTTCATACATTGGTTATACAAATCAGAAACAAACAGGAGTAAGAGTTTCAGTTGATACAAAGACAAGAGTTAATTTTGAAATGTCGACCGGTGGAGAAATAACCACAGGAGTAATTGAAATCCAGGCAGAGAGAAAAGGAATTGATGTAGAGCAAAGCGGCAGGCTTGTAGGTCAAGAGCAAATTGAAAATACCGGTATCAGAGGTATTCAAAATATTGCTTCAACTACAGCAGGTGTTGTAACAGATGAAAGAGGTACAAATATAAACATCAGAGGTGGTAGAACATCAACTAACTCAATTATAGTGGATGGTGTTTCTACAACAAATCCGGTTGATGGAACGTCTACGGCATTTGTTCCGAACAGTTTGCTGCAGGAATTAGCAGTGTTAACAGGTGGTTTCGGTGCTGAATATGGTAATGCTCTTGATGGTGTTATCAACGTAACAACGAAAAGCGGTTCAGACAGATATACCGGATCAGTAGAAGGTATCACAGATGCAGTTTCAGGAAATTGGATTGATACAAAGTCTCAGCAATATAATCTTTACAATGTTTCATTTGGTGGACCATTAATTCCATCAAAGGGAATCAGCAATGTTATTAATTTTTATGGTGGAGTCGAAAGACAATTTTTGGGAGTAACAAATCCAAGTTGGATTGCAGATAAAATATTTGCAGATGGTATCATTCCTAATTATAATACGCAATTATGGTCATACAGCGGAAGATTAAATTTTGATTTTTCACAAATCAAGAAATCAAAAATTCCGGTTCAACTAAAATTAGGTTATTTAAGAACAGACAAAAATGCACGAAATTTCATTCAAAGCTGGGCGTTGACAAATAGTGGAAGAGCTCCATTAAACGTAGTAGAAGATCAACAAATTTATGCAAGAATTTCACATACTGTTTCAAATAAATTCTTTTATGAACTTCAGGCGAATTATTACAAAAACAAAAATATAACGCAGGATGCATTTTTCAAGGATGACTGGTTTGCATACGGCGATACTTTGAGAAATCCGGGTATTTCAAGTCAGGGAACAAGACTTGAAGCAGATCCGAATTTTGCAAACGTCTTTTTTAAAGACGGAAGAATTTTTAATCAGTTTGATAGTAAAGAACTGGAATATATTGGTGGAAAATTAGATGCTTCCTATTCAATTCTTTCCAAGAAATATGGAGATCATGATTTTAAATTCGGCGGTGAATACAGATACCATACTTTAAAAAAAGTATTATTTAATCCTATGGTAGTTGCCGCAAATGCAATTGTCGGCTTAGATAGTGTTTCAGGTCAACCGATCTATCAGGTTAATCCAAGAGATTTATGGTTTGGAAGAAGCGTTCTATTGAATTCCTATGGAGTTGACATCAGAGATCAGTTTGGTAATCAAATAGTTTCAGGTGAAGATATTGAAGCTAAGCATCCTGTTGTAGGTGCATTTTACATAAGGGATAAAGTTGATTTTAATGATTTTACTGTAAACGCCGGTTTAAGAATGGATTACCTTGACGTTAAAACAGATATTTTAAAAGATCCGAAAGTATTATTAGGAGCAAACGGTGAACTCTTAAGCAGTGATGTTTATGAACCAAGTAAAGGTAAAGTCTTTTTCAGCCCAAGATTAGGATTTTCATTCCCTGTTACAGATAAAACAGTTTTTGTTGCACAGTTTGGAAAATTTATTCAGATGCCACCACTTGATTTTCTTTACATAAACAAGCTGGCTTTCCAATTCTTCTTTGCAAATTCTGTGCAGAATGTTGCAGAAAACTCAGCGTTAGGACCTGAAAAATTAACTTCTTATGAATTTGGATTTAAGCAGGAAATAGGAGATTATCTTAACTTAGGATTAACAGCATATTACAAAGAAACAAAAGATCAGATCGGTGTTACAAGAATTAACGGTTCAGCAACTGTTCCTTCCGGTTATGCATTATATGCAAATACAGATTTCAGTATTTCAAGAGGTCTTGATTTTTATATGAGTATGAGAAGAGTGAACAGACTTGCGGTGGATATTGCTTATACATTATTATTTGCTTCAGGTATAGGATCAGATCCAAACACAAAGTTCCAATTAGCTAACAATCCCAATGCAGAATTACCAAAATTCGCGTTCCCACAGGATTATGATCAAAGACATACAGGCAATATCAATTTGGATTACAGATACGGATCATCAGACGTACCCAAAGGATTCTGGGGTGGAGTTTTATCAAACCTTGGATTTAATGCGCTATTCAGCTTTAACAGCGGAAGACCTTACACCATAAGACAATTGCCTATTGGTCAATTCGTAGATGATGGTTTAGTAAAATCAACAAAGAATCAGGTATACACAGACTGGAATTTAAGACTGGATGCTAAACTTGACAAGACTGTAAAAATACTCAAGACTAATTTAAATTTTTATGTATACATTTTAAATTTGTTTAATTCTGAGTTAATAAATAGAGTTTACGGTGCAACAGGAAGACCGGATGATAATGGTTATCTTAGTACACCAACCGGTGCAGTAGCAAATCAGTTATTCAGGGATAATTTCAGAATAAGAGTTGCTAATATTACTAACTGGGGTACACCGCGTCAGGTAAGATTTGGAATTAAGCTAAGTTTCTAAAATTTAAAATTTAAAATTTAACTAATATGAATAAATTTTTAATAATATTGTTACTGTTGATACTAAGTTCTAATTTGGTATCTTCAGCCCCGAGAAAGGATGCTCCCGGTCCGAGAAATGACAAAAGTCCGGGAACAATAACGGATAATTCAACGCCTAACGGCACAAGCGCTTTTGTGAAATTACAATCAAGCTTTGATCCAAACAGTGTTTCAACTTGGTTCCAAAACAGCGGAACATTTAATCAGGATATCAGAACTACAAACACTCCCGGATTTATGTGGCCTGTGGGTTCTAACAGATTTGCTATTTTTACTTCAGGACTTTCAATTGGTTGTTTTTATAACGGTAATATCAGACAGGCGGCAGCATCATATGCCGGTGAATATGCTCCGGGCTATATAGATGCTAATGGCGTAGTAAAAACAGATTCAAGATTCAGAATATATAAGGTTAAAGCCGGAGATAACACTTCAAATAACCCTGATTATGCTGCATGGGGCGATATGGTTCCTTTTGGTGCTCCTTATGTTGACATAAATAGCAGTGGCTCATACGATCCGGGAATTGATGTTCCGGGTATCAAAGATGCAGAGCAAACTCTGTTTCTATGTATGACCGACGGATTTCCTGAAAGACATGCTGTTGGAGAAGGATTTGGTGGTGGAACTTCACCAATAGGTGCAGAAATTCATTTAACATTATGGGGATATAACACTCAGGGTCTGGAAGATCTTCAGTTTGTCAACTGGGTAGTAATTAATAAATCAAATACAACCTGGGAAAGAACTTTTTTTAGTGTTGTTGTCGATCCAGATCTTGGTGATGCATCAGATGATTATATCGGATGCGATACTTCTGCCCTATCGGGAAATAAGGATATGGCATTCTGTTATAATGCTGACAATGTTGACGGAAGCGGAACACCTCCATCTTATGGACAAGCGCCTCCGGCATCAGGAATGGACTTTTTCCAAAGTCCGATAGTACCAACAGGTAATCCGGCTGATTCAGTGGTATATTTTTCTCCACCCGGATCACCGAATAGAATTGTAAAAAGAGGTTTCAGAGAATTAGGATTAAGTTCATTTGTTTATTTTACAAACACAGGTACTACAGTTTGTGAAAATGATCCTTCACAACCATTAGAAGCTTACAGGTATCAGACCGGTGTCAAAAGAGATGGTACACCTTGGTTGTATCCTGCTAATTTATTGCCTACCAAATTTTGTTATCCGGGAGATCCGGAAAGATTTACAGGTTGGTCAGAAAGAGGAACCAATGGTCAGGCAGGGCTGGCCAGAGTTCCAAATTGCGGCGGTCTTTTAACCGGTACACCAGAAGTAAGTCCTCCTGGAGACAGAAGATTTATTTTTAACTCAGGTGATTCGTTATTCAGTGTTGCTCCCGGAGATACACAAACTATTGTGTTAGGTCAATTTGTTGCAAAAGGTTCAAACAATTTCAATTCAGTAACACAATTAAAAAGAACTGACGCAACTGCACAATCTCTTTACAACGCCAATTTTGCTGTGAATGCACCACCTCCAAATCCTGTAGTATCAACCAGTGTCGGTGTTCAGAATAGTGCAATTGGAACCGCCAACATTTCATTTTCCTGGACAGACACATCTGAATCATATTTGGTCTGGGATTCATTATTGCAGCCTAGATCAGATACCAGTTTTTTAAAATTTGAAGGGTATGAAATTTATGAATTAAGAAGATCTGCAATTAATTTCCCGGATTTCAACGATCCATCCTCAATAAATGACAATGTTAAATTATTACAGATATATGATAAAATAGACACGATAGGAATAATCATTGACACGCTTCCAACCGGTATCACTGTAAATGGCGTCGCTCAATATGGAAATTTCCCGGTTGTACCATATTATACCGCTCCTCTTCCAAACGGTTTCCCAAATTGTAATACACCGCCTTTAGGTACACCAGCAACATGCGGAACGGGAATATTCAGAAATTATTTAGTTACTGAAACAGCTTTTCCTGAAGAAAATGGAGGAAGTACCGATCTGATATTTGGTAATACTTACAAATTTGCGATCGTAGCTTACGCTTACCGAACAAATCCAAAGGTAAAAACTGACAGAAAAGTTATAAGAAGTCCTTTCCTTTCAGGAATCAGAACAGTAACTCCTCAATCCCCTCTAGCAGGTAGTGATTTTGTTTTGAAGAACGGTGATACTATAAACACTAACAGGAGAGATCTTGGTGTCATGCCGATAGTCAAAGATCAGGATAAATTAAAGACTGCATTATACAGGATCATGTTTAATTCACCTGATACAACATACAATCTGCTAAGGTCAGAAAATAGCGGAGCATCATTTGATACTATATTTAGAAATAATAAGTATTATAGAACACCACTTGGAAGTGTAGCTCCTGATGATTCATCCAAAATAATTGATGGTGTTTTAGTTAAAGTACAAAAAATACTTAATTCCGGTGTGATAAGGGATGTAACGACACCAAGAGATAGTTCACAATCCAGGTTTAACGGTTGGGAATATGCGCCTTTAGGAAATCTTTACTTAAGAGGTGTAGATTCACTTGCAGCAGGGCTTGGTAGCAGGCCTTTCCAAAGTAAAGAATTAGGTTTATCTTATCCAAATGCAAGTACATTCTCCGGAGCATTAACAACTATCCCTTCGTCAAGGCTTCATAAGGTAGTTATAGAATATTCTGATATTAATAGCGGACAAATGGCTTACAGATATGCCAACAACACGTTGTTACCACCGGCGGATCCTTCATTTGTTCCTTTTATTACGCGAACAGGTCCACAGTTCTTTTATCAGAATATGAGACCTGTTCCATTCAAAGTATATGAAGTAATTGATGGTAACGATTCTATTGCCCCAGGTAAACGTCAATTGAATTGTGCATTCCTTGAAAATAATGACTCATTATTTGCAACGATAGGTGGACAAAGAGTTGAAGTTGGAAGAGGTAAATTAGATGGACAATGGGATCCGACAACTTTTAAAACCGGTGGACTTGAAATTTTATATGTTTTTGCTTCAGATTACAGCCCGGTTGAAAACACATTTTACACTACAAAAAATTTAAGAACTCAACAGGCACAGTTTGATATACTATATGTATGGTACCCAAAGAAAATAAATCCAACTACTAACTACAGATCTGGAGATGTGCTGTCAATTTATCCATACACTACAACAAGACCGATACAAGTTACCGGACTTCCACTTTTCTATGATTTCAACGTAACTGCGCCGGTGGTTGGAAACAATGATCTTGCAAAATCACAAAACGATATGGAGAAAATCAGAGTGGTTCCAAATCCATATTACGGATTCAGTGATCTTCAGCAAAGCACAACTACGAGATTTATCACTTTCAGAAATTTGCCAAGGACCTGTTCTATCAGAATATTTACTTTGAGTGGTGATTTTATCCGGAAATTGGATAAGAGCAATGATGAATCAACATTAGCATGGGATTTAAGAAATCTCGAATCTGTCCCGGTTGCTTCCGGTATGTACATAGCTTTAGTTGAAGCACCTGGTATCGGGGAAAAAATTATCAAACTGGCAATATTTACATCTGAAGAAAGGATTAGTTTCTAATAATTCCGTACTCCGGGTGTTAATAACACCCGGTTTACTAACTTAAATTTTAAGGAGAAATTAAAATGTTAAAAAATTATACATTAATATTAATAGTAACTTTGTTTTTGTCATCACTGACATTTGCAGGTCCAAGAAACAAACTTGGTCTTAATGCCGCTGATGAACTTTTGATACCGGTGGGTTCCATAGGAACTTCACTTCAAGGATCAAACCTTGCAAGTATTCAGGGTATAGAATCAATGTACTGGAATCCTGCGGGATTAGCAGTGATCAATAATAAAACCGGTGAAGCAATGTTTTCATATATGAATTACGTTGCAGATATGAGTGTTCAGTATGCCGGCGGAGCAGTAAAATTAGCAAACATTGGAGTACTTGGTTTTTCAATAAAAAATCTTGACTTTGGTGATCCGGAACTGGTTACAACGGTTTATGCTCCGGAAGGTACCGGAGAAACATTCAGTCCGACATATATAACAGGTAATATCAGCTTTGCACGCGCAATGACAGATAAGATACACTTTGGTACAAACATAAAATACATTAGCGAAGATGTTGCTAATGTTACTGCATCAGGTTTTGCTTTTGACTTCGGTCTTCAGTATTTAGCAGGCAAGAGCGGTCTTATGTTCGGTATTGCTTTGAAGAACTTAGGACCAAGAATGAAGTTTGACGGACCGGGTCTCGACAGAACTTATATTGAGAACGGTGTTACAGTTGTCAGAAGAGTAAGTTTGCAGGAATTTGAATTACCTACAAATCTTGAAATAGGTTTATCTTACAAAGCCACTTTCAATAAAAGTAATTACTTAAATTTATCCACGACCTTCCAGAATTCATCTTATGCAAGTGATGAATACAAATTCGGTCTTGAATATAATTATAATAATTATCTTTATTTAAGAGGAGCATTAAGAGTATTACCGGATAAAGAAGAGGATGAAGCTTTGTTTGGACCTTCGTTCGGCGTAGGGTTTAGATATCCTGTCGGCGGAGTAAATTTAGGATTTGATTATGCATACAGAGTAATTGAGCAGACAGGATTTAACTCAACAAACCAATTCTTTACGTTTAACCTGGGATTCTAGAAAAAAAGAATTTCTCAACATTAAAAAAGGTAATTCTTTTAATTAAGGATTGCCTTTTTTATTTTCTCACATTAAATTTGTTTATATGAAATATTATAGATTAACATTATTATTTATTTCACTATTCCTTCTTTCACTAAAAGCCGGATACAGTGAGGAAGCATTTCAGTTTAACAGCGGCTATGCGGTCTTTAAAGAATCTGATGAAAAAGCGCTTATTGAAATATACTATTCTTTTTATCAGGGTTCTTTGAAGTACATTAACGAAAACGGCAGTTACAAAGCAAACGTTATTATTGATATCAGAATTGTTAATAATGCGGACAATTCTGTTTTAATGTCACAGCCTTACAGCAGTAATTCCATTTTGAATGATACTTCCGGCTCTGAGATAAAAAGAAATCTTATCGGGCAAATGAATTTTTCAATTAATCCAGGAGAATATTTACTGGAAATTATCGGCTCAGATCAAAATAACAACTTAAGCTCGGATACACAAAAATATACAGTTTTAATTCCGGAGAATCTAACTGCTTTGAAATTAAGTGACGTCGAACTTTCATCGTCGATCACAAAATCAACTGATGCAAACAATAGCTTTTATAAAAATACTTTGTTGATAATACCAAACCCTTCTTCCTTATTCGGGAATACAATGAAGAGGATATATTATTATTTTGAATTGTATAATCTAAGCACTGACAGTGGTTACATACTTGAGAAAAATTTATATGATATGAACAAGAATCTTGTTATAGCAGACAGCAAGAGCATTTCCCCAAAAAATAACTCTATCGCTGAATACGGTACAATGGGTATTGACACTTTAAAATCAGGGATCTACTTTTTAAACATCGCTTTGGAAAGTAAATCGGGTGAATCCATATCTTCCAAAGAAAAAAAATTATTTGTATTTAATGTAGCAGATAATATTTCAGGTAATTCCGGCGTTGAATCACAAAATTTTCTGACGAGTGAATACTCACAAATGAAGGATGAAGAGATCGAAAGAGAGTATGATGTTTCACGATATATAAGGACTGATCTGGAGAAAAAAAATTATGGTAATCTCAGTAACCTTGACGAGAAAAGAAAATTCATGTTTGAATTCTGGAAGAAGAGAGATTCAAATAAAGAGACTGCTCAGAATGAATTCAAGATCGACTACTTCAAAAAAGTGAATGAAGCAAACAAATTATTTAAAGAGTCTTTTAAGGAAGGTTTTACTACTGACAGGGGAAGAATATACGTTACCTACGGAAAGCCGGATGATGTTGACAACTTTCCATTTCAGGCAGATAAGAAAAGCTACCAGATGTGGAAATATAATTCGGTTGAAGGTGGCGGGGAATGTGTGTTTATTGAACTTAATCCGTCCGTTGGTTCATACATCCTTGTGCACAGTACATTTAGAAATGAGCTCAGGAACGACGGCTGGGAGAGTCAGCTAAGCAATCAGAATTAATGAACAAAAATTATAAAATTTTCTTTTTTTCTTTTTTATTTGCTCTAACGCTGTGGCTTTATATCGAGCTGAACCTGAGCTACTCACTGGATATCTCTATCCCTGTTGAAGTTCAGTCTTCAAAGTCACAGGCGCTTGCTGAAGAAATTCCAAATTCAATCGATGTAAAGGTGAACGGTAAAGGTTGGGACTTGCTGAATATTTTGATTTCGAAAAACCTGAAATATAATCTTGATATTACAAAGCTTAAGAAGGACTCAAAAATAATAACTCAGCAATATATCTCGGAAAGATTAAACCTTAAGCCAAACGTTTCAATTCTTGAGATCACGCCCGATACCATCAGTATTAATTTCGATAAGGTTACTTCAAAAAATGTTCCGGTTAAGAATAACATTATTGTAAATCTTAAGGAGGGGTACCGCATAATCGGAAATCCATCTCTTGATCCAAATCTTATAGATGTTGAAGGTGCATCCTTTTTGATAAGTAAGATAAAATATCTACCAACTGAAACCAAAGTTTTTAATAATGTAAACACCGACATTGAAGGATTTATAAATCTTAAAGACACATTGTCCAATCTTATAAATGTCGGAACCAAAGTAATTAAGTTTTCTTACAGGGTTCAGCTATCGGCTGAAAAGGATTTGGAGGAAGTCAATATTGATGTGATGAATGTGCCTGATGATAAAGAAGTGTTGCTGATACCGCCTAAGCTGCGCATATCGTTACGGGGTGGTGTAGATCAGCTTGCCCAGATAAACTCATCCGAGGTTAAGGCGAGTATTGAATTCGGGAAAATTGAATCAGATACCCTTGGCTTTATTGTTCCGGAATTACAATTACCTGAGGAAGTAACTATTCTTAAAATTGAACCACCAAAGCTCCAGTATATTATTAAAAATAAATTGCAGTAAACTTGTATAAGTATTTGGTTTCGGAAGTTAAATCTCTTATATCCGAAATAAAAAAATTAGATTTCAAGGTCACCTACATATTCCTTTCCATTGCTTTTATAACTTTCTTATCGCTTGTATTCGCGGCGCCTTCATTCTATTATGAAAACTTCAGCAGGGACAGATTTTTTTCCAGAATATACTGGTTTCTCGTTGACGGCGGTCTAATGTTCTTATTGCCACTTCTTTCAATAAAATTAGTATTTCGCGAAAAGCTCTCTGCATACGGGTTTACATTGGGTGATAAAAAATTCGGAATTATTACTTTTTCGATATTCTTGTTTGTAATGCTTGTGATCGTGTGGATTGTTTCCGGCTCTCCGGTTTTTGCAGCAACATATCCGCAGGGAGGACAAAGGGTAAGAGAAAGTTTCGTGTTATTTTTTTTATACGAACTCTGCATACTTGTTTATATGCTTGGATGGGAATTTTTCTGGAGAGGTTATGCTCTTTTCGGACTTAAGGATAAATTCGGATACTATTCAATCTTTATTCAGATGATACCGTTTTTTATTTTACATAAAGGAAAACCTGAGATAGAATTATTTGCCTCCATTTTTGCAGGATTAATACTCGGCGTGCAGGCGTTAAGAAGCCGCTCGTTTATTTATAGCTGGATACTCCACTGGCTTGTAATGTTCTCAATTGACGGAGTTTCGGTATTGAGATCGGCAAAAAATGTTTATGGAATCGGCATCATTGATTTATTCAAAGTGTTGTTCTAGTCAGTTCAATAAAATTTGTGTATTTCATTACCTGTTGTATTTAATTATTAAAATCTTTTAAAATGAAATTAGCAGTAAACATTGACCACATCGCAACCTTGCGTGAAGCCCGTGGTGAGAATGAACCGGATCCTGTAACTGCTGCGTCTATATGTGAGCTTTCTGGCGCAGAAGGAATTGTCTGCCATCTCCGTGAAGACCGAAGACATATCAACGACCGGGATCTGAAATTACTGAGGGAAGTTGTAAAGACGAAGCTTGATCTTGAAATGGCAGCAACAGACGAAATGCTTCAGATCGCCATTGATACTCTTCCGGATCTTGTAACTCTTGTTCCGGAAAAAAGACAAGAGCTTACGACGGAAGGCGGCTTGAACATTATCTCTGATAAAGGCAGATATGAGAACGCAATTTCAGAGCTCCATAAAAAAGACATACTCGTAAGTTTGTTCATCGATCCGGAACCTTCCAGCATTGATCTTGCAGTTGATATGAATGCTGATATCATTGAGCTTCACACCGGGAAGTTCGCTAACATGAGAAGTGAAAAAGACAAGCTAAAAGAGCTTTCAAAAATCGCCGCAGTTTCACGAATGGCTGCAGAACAGGGTCTGATTGTTACAGCCGGTCACGGACTTAATTATATAAATGTCTATCCAATATTAAACATTATAGAGATCCGGGAAATAAGCATTGGTCATGCCATAATTTCAAGAGCAATATTTTCGGGACTTCAGAAGGCAGTCGAGGATATGGTAAATATTCTGGACAGAAGAATTTAGAACAAACTTTTTTAAAATGAGTGAACTCAAAGCATCAAACTTAGTCAAAGAATATAAAGAGAGAAGAGTTGTCAACGGAGTTTCACTAAAGCTTAAGCAGGGTGAAATTGTAGGGTTGCTCGGACCTAACGGGGCAGGGAAGACAACAACATTTTATATGATCTGCGGAATGGTAAAGCCAACTGAAGGAGATATTGAATTTGATAAAGAGGACATCACAAAGCTGCCTATGTATAAGCGCGCGCGACTTGGTATTGGCTACCTTCCGCAAGAAGCATCTATATTCCGAAAGATGAGTGTAAGGGACAACATATTATCCATACTTCAGTTTATGAAACTCAGTAAAGCTGAACGCGAAGATAAATGTGAGCAGCTTATGAATGACTTTCACATTACCAAAATAAGAGATTCGAAGGGTTATATGCTTTCAGGCGGTGAAAGAAGACGAACCGAGATCGCAAGATGCCTTGCGACTGAACCTAAGTTCATCTTGCTTGATGAACCTTTTGCAGGTATCGATCCTATTGCCTCTGAAGAAATAATGAAAATAGTTTCGACCTTAAAAAACCGAGGGATTGGGATACTGATCACAGATCACAACGTCCATGAAACATTATCTATTGTTGACAGAGCGTATATTTTGATCGATGGAAAAATTTTTAAGTCCGGTAATGCTGAGGAGCTCGCTAATGATGAGATGGTTAAGAAATTTTATCTCGGGGAAAATTTCAGTCTGGATAGATATTCCGTAAAGGAAAGTTAACTCTTGTCTGTTTTCGGTTTAGCTTCTTTCTTTTCAGAAGGTTTTGATTCCGTAGTTGATGAGGGCTTTGATTCGGTTGTAGATTTTTCTTTTGCAGGTGCCGGTTCTCCTTTGGATTTGTCAGAGCCCGAATTATTTGTCGGAGTTTTTTCGGCAGATTTATTTTTATAATCAGTAAGATAAAATCCGCTCCCTTTAAATATCAGACCGCCTCCTGTTCCAATCAGCCTTCTTAAAGTTTCCTTCCCGCAATTAGGACATTTTGTCAGCTTTTCATCTTTCATAGATTGGAGTGCATCAAACTGATGTCCGCAATCATCACACTTATATTCGTAGGTTGGCATAATTATATTTTTAGAAATTCCTGCTTTGCTTTTTCATATTCCTCTGAAGTGATCAGTCCTTCGTCAAGCGCTTCTTTGATCTCTTTTAATTTGCTTTTTGAAATGGGAACATATCCTGTTCCCTTTGGCTTGCTTTGTTCAGAATAGCCATCAGATTCATTGATCAAAATTTCATTTACTTTTAAAGCTCTTTTCTCGCCATCTCCGATAAGAGACGAAATTGTATCAAGATTATTCTTATAGTAAATAACTTTACTTGTAAACTCTTCCTTCTCTGTTAAGCTGATCTTATCTTCAATTTCCTGAGACAGATCTCTTAAAATTTTATATTGATAGGTCTCGATCTTTCTTTTTGCTTCACCTGAAATTTCAAACTCCGTGGGCTTGTAAATTATGTCGTAATAATATTCATAGACCGAAAGCATTTCGGCGAGCTTGTTCGCTTTGAAAAATTTATTTTGGACAGCTTCAGCATCTTTAAGTATGCGGTATCTCAGCGAATCTTTACCCTGTTCTTCAAACAGTCTGTTTATAAGCCGTGATTCAATACCTAATTGTTCGATCCTCTTGACAGTGATTCCTTCCTGCTTCGTATATTTGTAGATCGCTTTTGAAGAGTCGGTCGCGGGGATAACATCAAAGATCGCGAAGATCGTACCAAGCAGATATGCTTTGTATGCTTCATCCAGCCTTATCTTTTCTTCATCATTGAGCGGAATGATATCGTGATAAATGAAATAATTCTTATTAATGTGAAGATCGACATTATGATTTTGTGAAAGATGCTTATAGTAAGATTTCATCTCTTCAGCTATGGTGTACGAATAAAACAGCGGAAAGCCTGCCCATTCCGAATAAAAAGTGATCGAAGAATTATCTGCCGAATCTTTAAACTCTACTGCAGACCCGGCAATCGACTGTATAAGAGATTGAAATTTCTTGAATGAAGGAGTATTTGTTTTTATACCTATGTAAAATTTCTTAGCGGATTCATCAAGCTTAAAGCTGCCCGGGATCTCTCTTGTTCGCATCCATGGAAATGCCTGATTGAACATTCCTCTTATCTTTGACTCGCTTCTGATGGCATCTTTATCAAAAAGTATGTCTGTAATATTATAATCTTCTCTTATATTATCAAACTGTTTCCTTGCAAATGCAAGCATCTTATTCTCAATTATCTGAGCATCCCGTTCTCTTAAAATATTTACAATATCGGTGACATCAGAGGCGCCTAAATCTTTAAGAAGCTTGTTTGATAAATTCTTTATGTTCTCGTGAGCTGCCTGTCCGGTGCCGATGTATCTTACATAATAATCATTAGCTACTTCGTCGGGCTCATACATCATCAGGTTAAAGCTTGTCTCCTGTTTCTGCACAAAGTATTTGTATTTTTTCTGAAAATTATTTTTCAATACACCAAGATTTCCCGTCAGCTTATTCAGATCTGAAATTAATCCGGTTGATATGATCTTATCATTAGCGGTCTTTTCCTTTGTCTCGATCAGGGACAGTATTCTTAATGCAATCTCTCTTGCGTAGTATCTGGATTTAAGCTTTATCAGAGCGTTATAATATTCTTCCATAATATTGAGCACTTTTTCAAGAGTGCCCGTCATTGCGGATTTACGAAGTACATTTATCTTTGAGCGGGTTTCGTCTTCCTTCAGCTCCTGAAATTTTCTTCTGAATTCAGCATCAAGTTTTGTGACAACTGTCTGCAGATCTTTTATTTCCTTTTCATACTTTGGAATGTAATCAAAATTACTATCTGTCAGTATGAACTGCAGTCTTCTGAGTAAATTGATCGCATAGAAAACTCCGCGTGTGGAATCGTTTACAAGAGAGTTAATTTTCCTTTCAAGATTTCCAATTACATTCCGTTCACGGTCTCCGATAAGTGATTGAATATTTTTTGACCGGTTGGAAAAGATCTGCGAGAAAAACATACCCTGCCTGTTCACATCATTATCATCTTTGAAGTTAGTATCAAACTTCATTTTCTCATTCAGAAGATAAGCAGACCAGTTTGCTCCGCGTTTACCGCTGACCAGGTCGTTCTGAAGGTTTGTAAGAAACGCCTTGATATTGGACTGGATGGATGTCTTTTCACCGCTTTTGTAAAGTGAATCAAGAAGCTGAAATTTATTTTTTGATTCCAGAAGTCCCAGCTCCGGAAGGAATTCATTAATGAGATAATTATCAACATCACTTTGCGAGCCTTCAGCGTAAGTTAAATAATAATTTATGATATCTTCGCATAGCTTATACGCGCATGAAATTATGATCCTGTCAACCGGAATTGAGATCGTTGCCTGTCCGAGCGTGGAATATTTTCTTGAATATGTATTATCCGTTACCGAGTTGTCATCCGGCCATAATCTTTGCTTGTATTGAACAAGATTGACACGGACACCTCTTTTATAATTTGCAAAATCGGAATTCGAAAAATCCTGAAATATTGTGTCAGCTAACATTTTGTAAATGTCCCTGTTATTCTGATCCGACAATGAAAGATTTTTTGCATTCTCACCGTCAATTATATAGGTATCATCATAAACACCGGGCTGAAACTTATGAGGCTCATTCTTCTTCCACGATACTTCAAAAGTATTCTTAAGATTATAATATTCAAATTCCTTAAGCGCCGCATATCCGTTTGCAAATACCCTTTCCTTACCATAAGACTGATAGATCTTTGGGAGCACAACGTAGCATGATGATACTGCCTGATTTCTGAAAATACTTCTTATCAGAAATCCCATATCCATTATCATACCTGAACCAGTACCACCGCTTACAGATGTTATCACATAGACATTTATCTTGTCGGTATTTACATTCTTAATTTTGTGTATGTCTTTTACAAGATTGATCGAGCGGGAGTCTGTGATCTTTGATTTTGCAGCGGTAAGCTTGGAAACTATTTCATCATAATTATGAATGAAGGCAAGACGCGCGGCAGGTCTGATCTGTCCCGCACCGGTGTTCATAGTACCGAGCTTTGCAATTTCGCCTGTAGTGCTAAGCCATTCCTTAACATGCGGAACATCCTGTATCCTGTAAATATAATCGGATGGATTTACCGGATTGAAGATCTTCTCCGATGGCTGAAAATCAATATCATTGATCAGGTAATCTCTTTCACGGGCTATACCACCTTCTTCAGAAGGAGCATTGTCGGTATCAATGTAAAGATATGAGATAATAGGGAAGTCGTTTATCGAGCCGTACTTTTCGACAAATTGTCTTCGTATTCTTAATAAAACTTCTTTACCTGTTCCACCCAATCCGATAATTATCGTCGGCATAAGCTCCTGAGTTTTCAGCTCAAGCTTTTCCTTTGCCGAAATGTCAAGTATTAAATTAGAGTCAGGTGCTTCGTTATCTATATTAATTTTACCTTCCATAATAAATTCTTTTATGTGTATGACACATTAACAAAATTATAATTCAACTACGCTTTCACCGCCGTCAAGATTGATCACATTACCGGTCATCCAGTGTGAGTCATTCTTATAATTATCAACAATGAATGCAGCTACTTCTTCCGGCTTTGTAAGACGGTGTTCAGGATTTCTCTGTATCGCATTATCAACAATGTTCTTGCTCTTTGGGATCTTGCTTAAAGCAGGTGTATCAGTAACTCCTGCGCGGATCGAGTTAGCTGCAATGCCCATGCTTCCGAGCTCCATAGCAAGCTGCCGTATAAAAGATTCGAGACAGGCTTTGGCTGCCGATACAGCGCCGTAAAATTCAATCTGACGGGAGCCGCCTGAAGAGGTCATTCCGTAGATCTTACCGCCTCTTACCATTAGCTTTTTGTTGATAACATCCTGAGTCCAGTAGATAAGACTATTAGCCATTACATCCTGAGTCATCTCGATTTGTTTCTGATTAATTTCATCAGCAGGATTTTCGGCAATAAACGGTTTTAATGTTCCGAAAGCCAGCGAATGTACAAGTATTCTTAATGTCACATCCTTTTCTTTTGAAAAGATCTCTTCGATTTGACTGATGATCTCGGCTCTCCTTTGCGGATCAGCAGCATTTACATTAAAGAAATGAACATCAACGCCTGTTGATTTTAATTCTTCTACGAGCTTATCGACATCAGGTTTAGTTGTTGCGCGATCAAGGTGAACTCCGAGAATATTCACACCGTCATTTGCCAATGCCTGCGCGATCGCCTTGCCAAATCCGCTTGATGAACCAAGGATTAAAGCATAATTTTTTGTCATAATGCTGTCGTTACTAAAAAATGTTTAATTAATTTTTACAGGAATTACTTTGATTTGACTGCTATAATAGTCATTATCAAGCTTATTATAAATAGAAAAATCACAACGATCATGAAGGACGCTGATGACCAGAAGCCGGCTACAAGCCCCCAGATGATGAATATCCAGACAATTGTCACAATGAAAAACAGGTTCCAGCTTAACAGTAATGATTGACGTGTTGATTTCTTTTTGTGAAATGTTTTGAAAAGACTTATTACGAAGATATAGAAAAATAATGCCAAACCCAGGACGGAAAGTATTATATAGATAAATAATTTTGTGTTGGTCAGTACATTTTCTGAAACAGGCTCAACTAAGGATGAGTCTAATTTTTTTGAAGTATCAATTGGTACAACTGTCTGCTGAGGAGTGGTGACATTACCTGCTGTATCTATCTGCAGATTATTCTGCTCCGGAGTATTATTTTGTGTTCCCTGAATAGTATCAACTTTGGTTCCTGCCGCATCATTACCTTTTGTAGTTTGAACTGATTGAGGAGGAACAGAATTTGGAGTTACCCGTGGAGCTGCCGTTGCAGACGCGCAGGCTATTATGATCACAAAAAATAAATTAACTATGATGTATTTCAGCATTTTAAAATTATTTTAATCTTTTTTCAAAGTATCAATAAATCCTGTGTCATAATCATTGGCAAGAAATTTATCATTCTGCATAATCATCTGATGAAAGGGGATCGTTGTCTTTATTCCTTCAACTATAAACTCATCAAGAGCCCTCGACATTTTCCTGATCGCTTCATTTCTGGTCGGCGCGTAAGTGATAAGCTTGCCGATCATTGAATCATAATAAGGAGGGATCCTGTATCCTGTATAGCAATGAGTGTCAACTCTAACACCATTACCTCCGGGCTGATTGAACGCTGTTACAAGACCCGGTGAAGGTCTGAAATTATTTTCAGGATCTTCCGCATTTATCCTACATTCAATTGAATGCCCGGACATTTTAATTTTCTTCTTACTTAATTTTTCACCGTTAGCAATTCTGATCTGCTCCCTTATCAGATCCATTTCAGTGATCTCTTCAGTAACAGGATGTTCAACCTGTATGCGTGTATTCATCTCCATAAAATAAAAATTCTTATCCTTATCAACAAGAAACTCGACCGTTCCGGCTCCGAGATAATTTACAGATTTTGCTCCGAGTATGGCAGCTTTTGACATTTTATCTCTAACGATATCATCAATAAAAAGTGACGGTGACTCTTCGATGAGCTTCTGATGGCGTCGCTGAACAGAACAGTCTCTTTCTCCCAAAGAAATTATATTGCCGTGTTTATCACCAAGAAGCTGGATCTCAATATGTCTGGGTTTATCCACAAATTTTTCAATGTAAACGTCATCATTGCCAAATGAACTTGCAGCTTCGGCTTTTGCAGTGACATAAGCGTTTTCGATTTCGCTTTCTTCACGGACTATGCGCATTCCCTTACCGCCGCCACCGGCTGATGCTTTGATCATAACAGGCACGCCGATCTTTTTCACCAGTTGCTTTGCTTCTTCAAGATCATTTACCACACCATCACTGCCTGGAACCACAGGTACTCCGGCGGCACGCATAGTATCCTTTGCAAATGATTTATTCCCCATAGATGTGATCATCTGCGGCAAAGGTCCTACAAAGTTAAGTCTAGAATCGATACATATTTCGGCAAACTCCGCGTTCTCTGCAAGAAAACCGTATCCCGGGTGAATAGCGTCTGAATTAGTTATATCTGCGGCTGATAATATCCGTGGTATGTTAAGGTAACTTTCTTTCGATATTGGTGCTCCGATACATACTGCTTCATCGGCAAATCGTACATGCAAAGAATCTTTATCCGCATCCGAATAAACAGCGACTGTCTTAATTCCCATTTCCCTGCAGGTACGGATGATCCTTAACGCAATCTCACCTCTATTGGCAATTAATAATTTTTTTATCAAAGGGGTTTGAGAATTAATTTTTTTCAATTAAGAAAAGGGGCTGGTTGTATTCTACCGGCTGCGCATTCTCGACAAGAATTTTTACTATCTTGCCGGAGGTTTCGGATTCAATTTCATTCATAAGCTTCATAGCTTCAATTATGCATAATACAGAACCCGGTGAAACCGTACTTCCGATATTGATATATGCATCCGCATCGGGTGTAGGCGCTCTGTAAAATGTACCTACCATTGGAGATTTAACTTCAATAAGATTTTCGCTTTGCAACGGCTTTGATTTTTGCTCGTCTGCTTGCGAATCTTGTCTCGGATTTTGATTCTCCAAAGCATTTTGATTTTGAACAGGGAAATACTCTACGGGCGCGTAATTTGCGGAGACTTTCGGTTTGGGTTTGGATAAGCGTATCTTCGAACCTTCTTCAACGATCTCAAGTTCAGCAACACTACTTGTGTCGAGAATTTTAATAAGCTTTTTGATGTAATTTAAATCCATTTTCATAAGACTGATTTTATATTAGGATAATTAAATGCAAGCAGATTACAGCTTCGCTCTTTCTATGTAATCCCCGGTTCTGGAATCAACTCTCAGGACATCGCCCTCATTGATAAAAAGCGGCGCATTAACAACTGCTCCTGTTTCAAGTACGACCGGTTTGGTTGCACCTGTAGCAGTATCACCTTTAACGCCCGGAGGAGCTGAGGTTACTTTAAGATAAACATGAGGCGGCATCTCAATAGAAACTACTTTTAAATTATGAAAGAATATCTGGACGATCTCACTCTCTTTGAGAAAATTTCCGGATTTTCCAATGGTATCTCCCGGGATCGTAACCTGATCGAAGCTTTCCTGATCCATAAAAACATAATCAGCCCCGTCTTTATACAAATACTGATAATTTCCGGAATCAAGACGTTCAATCTGAATATCCTCACCTGAGCGAAATCTGTTTTCAATCATTTTACCATTTTTAAGGTTTTTCATTTTCACCTGAAAAAATGCCCGTAAATTTCCCGGAGTTCTGTGTTCAACTGACACAACCGAATGTAAATCATTGTTATAATTAATAATTACTCCGGATTTTAGATCTGATGTTGTTGCCATTTATTAATTTTTCTGAAATATTGTTATATTTGAATGTTTTTGAAAATACTCATTTGACTATGCAAAATCAATCAATAGATTTTGCCTGTTTTTAATAAAAATTGACTGCTTATAGGCATATTTATTAAAAAAGGTCGCGGATTTAACCCAAAAATTGCTAAATATACCTTAACCCAAATCGTTTCCGCCCCGACCATGGAATAATTAACCTATTTCTGTAGAGACAACGAATGCATTGTCTCTACATGATCCGTTGTCCCATACATGATCCGTTGTCCCATACATGATCCGTTGTCCCATACATGATCCGTTGTCCCATACATGATCCGTTGTCTCATATGGAATCCGTTGTCCCATACATGATCCGTTGTCCGTACAAAAATCCGTGTCTATCAAAATGCGTTGTCTACAAAAAATTCAACAAACATCCACGTTTTTTAAAATCCGGGTAAATCAACCACAAAATAATTTTAAACAAATTACGTTATTTTAAACGTCGTAGAGACAACGCATGCGTCGTCTCTACAAACTGCACCAAATCATGTCCACTGAATAATTGAATATTGTAAAACCTATTCCGTCGTTTTATAGACAACGTATGCGTCGTCTTTACAGGAATTAACTACACTCAAAACTACATTTATAAAGTCAGTTTAAAACCGTATTATAAAGTTATAAATAATCGAAAGGATAGTAAATGAAAGTGATCAACTTTTTTAAAAAATCAGCTTTAGCTGTAATTGTTCTAACCGTAATGGTTTCAACTGTTTTTTTCAATGGATGTAATGAAGACAATCCTATAAATCCTACAGGTCCATTCTCCTATGTAATGATAGTTCATGCTTCACCCGATGCTCCGAATGTTGACGTCATCGTGAACAATACAACTGTTGCCACAAACGTACCGTATCTGAGCAATTCGCAGTATCTTGAGCTTACACCCGGAACGAACAGAGTAAGGATCAATGCAACAGGAACAAGCGTAACTGTGATCGATACCACAACATTTTATCAGGAAAATAGGTATTACTCATTTTTTGCTGCTGATTCACGGCAGTCGATCAGGCCATTCATAACAACAGATGATCTGACTTCACCGGGATCAACAAATGCAAGCATCCGGTTTGTTCACATTTCACCAAACACAGGACAACTTGACGCAGGAGCTGTTCAAAAAGTTCAGGCATGGTTTCCGTTTTATAATTACCTCCAGGATCCGATCTTCAGACCTGTAACAGGAGGCGTTTATGATCTTCAGCTTGAATTAGCGGGACAGCCGGTTCAGGTTGCATTATTGCCCGGTCAGACTATTGCAGCAGGTAGTGTTTATACTATGATGGCAGTTGGTTTCACAGGTGCAGGCGGTAATCAGGCGCTTAAAATAAAATTAATTAAGAACAGGTAAGAAGTTTTAAAAGCAGTTTTTTTTTAACAAAGACCCGTTTCATTTTGTAACGGGTCTTTGTTATTTATAGAAGATCTTTTCGAGGAATAGTCCTGATGGAGGAGCAGTTAACTTCGCAGGTTCATTCGAGTATACATTAAAGAAGGAATCAACTTTTTCAGCAGTGACATTTCCCCGTCCTGCTTCTACAAGCGTTCCAGTAATTCTTCTCACCATCTTCCAGAGAAAATGCGAAGCCTTGATCCTGATAATGATGAGATCATTTTCTTCAGTCACAGTGAGGTCTTCGACAAATACCATTGGAAGTTTGTCCTCCTTATCCGGTTCTGAAAAGGAAGAAAAATCCTTCATGCCTGTAAATAATTTTGCACATTCCTTCATTACATTTACATTCAGCTTATCCTTAACCCACCATACGTGTTTCTTTTCAAACGCGGTCCTGCGTTTTGATATCCTGTAAACATACTGTCTTGAGACAGCCGAATGTCTCGCGTGAAATTTATTATCCGCTTTTTCAATATTAAGAATATTTATATCGGAGGGAAGATTGTCATTCATTTTGAATTTCAGTATGTGAGGCGCGAGCATGGATTCACATTCGAGATGAGCAACCTGCTCGATCGCATGAACTCCGCTGTCAGTTCTGCCGGAGCCCTGAAGATCAATAAACTTCCCCCCGCCTTTTGTTTCCTGAAATATCGATTGGATGGTTTTAATGAGAGTGCCTTGAATGGTGACAGCATTGTTTTGCTTTTGCCAGCCCGAATAACGTGTTCCGTCGTATTCAATGAATAATTTAAATCGCATCTAGTGTTTAATTTGTTGTGAAGTGTCAGTGCTTGATTTTTTTGAACTGAGTAAATACTGCAAGCTGTACTTTCCGGGACCTGTCAGGAATAATCCTATGAGCACTGCAAAGAGTGCTAAAGGATATTCGATTTTTGCCCATTGATCCATCTTAATGAAGTGAGTTGACATTGCGACGATCATTGTGAAAGCAAGCATAAGCACCGAAGGACGGAATAATATTCCCGCGATGATGAACATCGGAATGATGAACTCAGATACAGCCGCCATGAATCCCCAGAATACAGGAAAAAAATCCACTCCCAGCGGAGACATTGACTTGCCAATCTTTTCCCAGAGCTGAGGACCGGCTGTTATCTTTGAATAACCGTGAAAGATAATCATCATCGCGGAAATCACGATCCTGATCAGTAATATCCCTGCATCTGTAAATCTCGTTGAAGTTAACTGCATAAAAATTGAAAGTTAAATTAATAAAATTTTTTTTTTGTCTCAGTTCTTTGAATTACAAACTAAAAAATTGTTAATTAATTCATTGAATTTATCCGGCTGTTCCATATTACTAAGATGACCGGCATTTTCAATAACTTTAAAAAGTGAATTTTTAAGATTTTCCTTGATGTGAAATGAATTTATGACAGGTGTCAATTCATCATTTCTTCCTGCGGTCACAAGCGCTGGTATTGCAATATTCTTAAGAAGACACAAGCTGTCAGTTCGGGTGGCTATTGAGATCATGTTCGAAGAAAGTCCTTTTACATCCATCCAGCTCATCATCATTCTTACAAACGTTCTCAGTTTTTCGTTACCGTAACCGTCTTTACTCAAAAGTTTCTTAAGGAAATCATCAAGAAATTTATCCTTATCCTTTTTTATCTTCATAACGCTTTCAGATCGTAAAAGCAGACTTTCATTATTCTCGCCTGTAGATTTTGTATCTGCGAGAATGATCGAATTGAATTTGCTTTCATCCCGAAGTACAGCTCTTAACAGAATGTAACCGCCAAGAGAAAGCCCGCAGGCGTTTACTTTATCCGTACCGATAAGAGAGATTAGATCAAAGAGGTCATTGACATGATCTTCCATTGTGAATTGGTAGTCATCAAGCTCATTGCTGTAGCCAAGTCCGCGTACATCATAAGTGATCACGCGGTACTTATCTTTGAAAAAATTTACCTGCTCATCCCACATTCTGCTGCATAAAGGATAAGCGTGAATGAAAATAAGCGGTAGACCATCTCCTTCGTGATCATTGATGCTTATGCCGTTGTGCTTAAAATTTTTCATAAATAAAATTATTTGTAATTTGGGTTGTCTTATTTTATTGCAAGGTGAAGGAATTTTGTGAAGTCATATACAAGCTTTATATTATCAACAATCATATCAATAAGATTTTCATTAAGTACTACATCCGGTTTGTAGCCGGAGAAAACATAAAACTGCTTCAGCTTTAAAGATGCAATCAGCAGCGGGTCGGACTTTTCCGGATCTATGTTCTCGTATCCACGGGGCAGTTTGGAAAGGGATTCACCCTGAACTTTTCTGAAGGCTTTGACGAATTTCTTATTCGTAACGATGGATTTATACTCCTTAAAATTTTTATTGATAGCTGCTCTGATCTTTTTGAGATTATCAGGATCCTTACTGTACTGACCACCGGCGAAGATAAATTCCTCCGGTGAAAAGTGAAAATAAAAATGGGGGAGCTCCGCTGACTTCACAGTGTCAAAGCAGAAAGCTGCAGAAGAAAAACTTTTATATGGAGTTTTAACCTTTGAAAAGCGAATGTCGCGGTTGATCCTGAAAATTGATTTGTAATTGACTACAATATTTTTGTCTATTTTACTTATTTCAGGCGCAAGTGAATCGATCAGATGTCTCATCGGCTCTTTGATAAAGCTTTCGTATGTATCCCTGTTCTTGTCAAACCACTCTTTATTATTATACTTCGGATTTGAAAGAGATTTGAAAAATTTCAATGCTTCGGGTTCAAATCCCAGAAACGGCTCGCTTATCAGCTGGTCAAGCAATCTAAATTTAAATTAAATAAATTTTTAAAATATTTTTTTGTAAAAGACGGAACTTTCTTTTGGAAGTTGATTATAATACTCAATTAATTATTTCAACCAATCTAAGTATTAATAACAACTTTTAAAATTTAAAAATATTTTATAACATAAATTCACCATTATGAACTCTATGATCTTTAAAACACGGCTGATTTTATTTTTCTTCATTGCTGTCCTGATTCTTCCTGCAAGTATTTATGCGAGGGATAACTCATTAAACTTTTCCATCTCGACAAATAATATTTATTTTCCGTCGGATGAGATTAAACTGGTACTTTACTCTTATGATTATGAAGGAGACAATAAGAAAAACCGTAAAAGCAAAGTCGAGTTTACATTCACAGTTTTAAAGATCAGTGACATAGAAGCCTTTTATTCCAAACAGACTTCGCGATACAATCTGGATATACTCAGCCGTGACAGTCTCAATCTCCAGTATCTGACGCAAGAGGTTTCCTCATTTAAGAAATCGCTTCGTCCCACCAACGACTACGGTTACTGGTATGTGAATGAATCCGTTCCGATCGATGTAAAGAGCAAAGGAGCGTATGTCGTAAAAGTATCGACAGGTAATAAAGTGGCTTACTGCGGATTTATCATTTCGGATCTTGGTGTGATATCAAAGGCGGGAAATAATTCGATGCTGGGATTTGTGGTTGACAGAAGATCAGGTAATCCGATCTCAAATGCCGACCTGAGTTTTTATATGGGACAGAAAAAGATCGGCGCGGGTAAAACTTCCGACGGAATATTTTATCAGCAGGTGAATGAAACCGATAAAGCCATTAAGGATGAGGATATGATACCGATGGTGATCGGCAGATACAATGATGACATAGTAGTATCCGATTCATATTTATACTTTGGCTACAGCGGCAACAAATATTATACATATATTTTTACCGAACAGCCGGTTTACAGAACCGGCTCAGAAGTAAATTTTAAAGGAACAATAAGAAAGAACAACGCTTCGAAGCTTGAACCGCTTGCGAATAAAGAGGTCACGGTAATTATAAAAGATTCAAAGAACGCCGAAGTATATAAAGAAGTTTTGAGAACGAATGATATGGGAAGCTTCAGCGGTGCTTACAATATAGAGGACGAAGGAGCACTTGGCGATTACAACATCTATGCGAACATTGATGAAAATAATTCTTACAGTGAAAGCTTCACTGTCGAGCAGTATAAAAAGCCGGAGTATAAGGTGACAGTTAAGACGGGCAGGGGACAGTATTATGGTAATGATAATATGACCGCTGAAATCGAAGCCAAATATTTTTTTGGAAGTCCGGTCGCTGAAGCAGATGTGGAATACAATATCTACAAAGTCAGATATTACAAGCCCTGGTGGATGTTCTCGGAATATGCGTGGTGGTATGAAGATTATTATTCTGAAATGGATGACAATCAAAAATATAATAACTCAGAATTCATTTATTCAGGCACGGGCAAGCTTGATAAGGAAGGTAAGCTTAACATTGATTATAAGATCAGTGAAGAGTTTAAGGAAGATGATAATTATAGCGGATGGTACCGTCCTTATTATTCACAATCTGACTACAAGTATATAGTGCAGGCAAAGGTAACTGATAAATCACGAAGAGAGATCTCCGGAACTGCGACAGCGTTTGTCACGCGCGGTGGGTTTTCACTTAGCGCGAACGCGGATAAATATCTATACAGACCTGATGAGACAGTGAACCTGCAGGTATATGCAACGGATTTTTCAGATAAACCTGTTCAGACTGAATTCGAAGCAGTAATTTACAGATCGACCTGGGAGAGGGATTATTACAAAGAGAAAAAAGATTTTGTAAAAACTGTGACGGGTACAACGAAGAAGGACGGCAAGGGAATAGTTTCATTTGATATCGGGAACGGTGATGTTGAAGGTGCATACAACGTTGAAATAAAAGCAAAGGATGACCGTGCGAATCTCATAACAACAAGTACATACTTTTATGTAAGCAAGGGTGACATGTGGTGGTATTATAATGAAAGCGGGGGAGTACAGATAATTCCTGACAAGGACAGCTACAAGCAGGGCGAGATCTGCCGCGCGCTCATAATCACGAGCAATCCGGATGTCAGCGTATTAGTTACCGCGAATTCCGATGATATACTTTCATACTCCGTTGAGAAATTTTCGGGAACATCAAAGATCGTCGAGATACCAATTACTGAAAAATATAATTCAGGATTTGAAATAAATGTGAATTATGTAACCGGTGGAACATTTTATAATGCAAGTAAAAACATACTTGTCATACCTGAAGAAAAATTTCTTACAGTTCTTATCGATCCTTCAAAATTAATATACAAACCTAAGGAAACCGGTGAGATCAAAGTAAGAGTAATGGATAATAACGGAAATCCGGTGAGCAATGCTGAAGTTTCCATCGGAGTGGTTGACGAAAGTATTTATTCAATTAAGGAAGACCATACCAAGGACATAAGGAAGTTCTTTTACGGACAGAAATTTGCAAGTGTATCGACAGCGTATAATTCATCAACTATCAGTAACGGCTATTCGAGGCTTCTTACCATTTATGAACGTTATAATTTAAAATCTACAAATGAATCTGATCTTGCTACCGTCAAAGGAAGACTGCTGAGGAAAGACGGCACTGCGATTGGCAATGCGGTGATCGTTATAGATGAAGATTTTAAAGCAGCAGTGACAGATGATGAAGGTAACTTTGAATTTAAGCTGCCGGAAGGAAACTATACAGTCGGCGCGTATTACAGCGGAATTGAAAAGGATGATCTTGTAGAGGTAAGTTTGTCAAAAGGACAGACGAAGACTCTGACATTGTATAATGACAAAGTAAGAAATGATATTGTGACTGAACAAAGCGGAATGATAAATCAGGAAATCAACATCAGGGGAGGCAGGACAGATGATGCGAAAGTTTCAAGGGACGGCGTGATGATGTCAGCACCTGAAAAGAAAATGAAGGAAGAAGGAGATGACAAGAAAGGAGATTATGTCGAAGCTGATGTGCGGTCTGATTTCCGCGACGCGATCTACTGGTCGCCTTATACAATGACAGACGGAGACGGTTATGCAACAGTTGAAGTAAAATATCCTGACAATCTCACTACTTGGAGAATAACATCAAGGGTAATTACTGAAGATACAAAAGTAGGAGAGATGGCATCAACTGTAATTACAAGAAAAGATCTTTTAATAAGAATGGAGACTCCGAGATTTTTACAGGAGAAAGATGAAGTTACAATTTCTACCATCATTCATAATTATCTCGAAACATCAAAGCAGACAAAAGTAAAATTCACTGCTGATAATGTTGAGTTTGTCGGGGGAAGCAATGAAAAGACGCTGGACATTGCGCCAAATACGGATGTAAGAGTTGACTGGAAAGTAAAGGTGACTGAGCCGATCGGTGAAGCGAAGCTTTATGCAGAAGCATTGACGAATGAAGAATCAGATGCAATGGAAGTGAAGGTTCCGCTGCAGCCAAGAGGACTTAAGATAAATGAAAATACCATCGCAGATTTTTCTGATGAATTCAAAACCGAAATAAAAAATGTAAACATACCCTTCGGATCTGACCTGAGAGCAACAGGATTGAATCTTACTGTTGACGCGTCACTGGCATCTACGATTCTTACGGCGCTTGATGAACTGGTAGGATATCCATACGGATGTGTTGAACAGACTATGAGCAGGTTTTTGCCGACTGTTGTAGTCGCAAACGCTTTCCTTGAACTTAACGCTCCGATCAGTGATGCTACAAAGAAAGATCTGCCTAAGATGGTGGATAAAGGATTACAGCAGCTGTATGGCTTTCAGCATTCAGACGGAGGATGGGGCTGGTGGGAAAATGATCAGACAAATCCTTTCATGACAGCGTATGTTGTTTACGGATTGTCAATTGCGAAGCAGGCAAACTATGAGATCAAAGACGGCGTGATGAGGAAAGGCATAGCATCCATAAAATCTCAATTAAATGATTCAAAGCTTGACGCTACTACGCGCGCATATATGTTGTACTCTCTTGCGGTTGCGCAGGAGAAGGAAGAAGAATTCTTTAAGAAGGAAATCGATAAGATCATCGCAAGTGAGATCAATGATTACGCGAGAAGCTTAATTGCAATGACGTGGAAGATGATAGGAAGAAATGATAAGGCGCAGGAAACTCTGACAAAGCTTGAAAGTAATGTTAAGACAACAGGTGAGGGCGCTGCATACTGGGAAGGAAAGCAGTTTCATTATACATGGCAGAATGATAAGGTTCAGACAACAGCAATGGCTCTTAAAGCGATCGTGGACATAAACACAAACTCAGATCTAAAGGATAAAGTCGTAAGATGGCTTATGATGCAGAGACAAGGGACCGCGTGGAGAAATACACAGGAGACCGCGATGATAATTTACGCGATGGTTGATTATCTGAAAACATCAAATGAGCTGACGCCGAATTATAATGTAAAGGTTTTTGTGAACGGTCAGAATGTTTTTGAGAAACAGATGACAAGTGAAGATGTATTCAGAAAAGATGAGATCGTGAAAGTTGATAACAAGATACTCAGGGCAGGCGACAATGAAATTAAAATCGAAAAGAGCGGGACCGGTAAGGTTTACTTTTCTTCGAACACAACATACTACATGTCGGATGAGAACATATCAGCACGTGAAGAGGGTTTCAGAGTTGAGAGGGAATATTTCAAGCTTGAGAAATATGATTCTTACTCTGAAGATAAAATTACTTACAGGAAAAAGTTCTTTGACGGCAGTGTAAAATCAGGAGATGAGATACTTGTCAAGATCAAAGTTTATTCAAAGGAAGAGGACAATCAGTATTTCATGCTGGAAGATCCGCTGCCATCGGGTGTAGAAGTTGTAAAGGACGACTGGGCTTATAAGGTTGAGGAGGAAAGTAATTACACCGGCTATGATTATTATTACTGGAGATGGTGGTACGCGGATAAAGAAGTAAGAGACAACAGAGTAACCTTCTTTGCGACATATATTGGTAAAGGTGAATATGAATTTTCTTACATAATAAGAGCGCAGATACCTGGTGAATATTCGGTCAATCCAACGAAAGGAATGTTGATGTATTATCCTGAAGTGAATGGAAGCACAAAAGATTTCAGACTTAAGATTGAAGATTAGTTGAAAGTT
>JAWXBH010000207.1:0-11855 GCA_034439935.1 bacterium | reverse complement strand
TTATGATTAACATAAAAAAATTTTCCAAAAATTTATTGAAGCACATGCTTTTGAATATTCTAAACTATTCTGTAATTAAAATGGTAAAAGGAGATGATAAATTTTTGAAAGAAATTTTTTTAATTAATAAAGTCATGGATGAAAATTCGCTGACATTTTTCGGTGAAAACATAGAGGGGGATTATTTCTATTCTGTAATTGAACACACAACAATGCTGCAGCAGGTCTTATGGGCAAAAGAGTTTTTGGAAAAATACAAATCCTGTTTATCTGAAGAATCAAGAGAATCGACTGTAAACCTTTCAGCGGCAAGGATACATTTTGAAAACAACGAATACGATATGTCTTTACAGCAACTCTTAAAAGTAGACAACATAAATCCGTACTTTTACCTATCTCATAAAATACTTTTATTGCAAAATTATTTTGAAACAGGCGAGAATGAGTCTATCACACCGCTGCTTGAAACTCTGAGCAAGTATCTGAAAAGAAGAATTGATATTTCTGATGAGCTTAAAGATAATTATATAAAATTTTTATTTTATTTCCGAAAATTAAAAACTGTGTCAACTACTAAAGTATACTTAGCAAGCAACCTTTTAAAAGAACTTCAGAAGGAAAAATTCTTTTTACAAAAGAAATGGATCTTGGAAAAAGCCGGTCAGCAAAAGCAATTAAAAAAATGAAAGCATATAAGATGAACAATAAACAAAAATATTAATGAGAAATTTAAAATCACTTCTAAGTCAGACATTCAAATGCCGGTGGTAAGTATGCATTGGTATACAACAACACGTCAGGAACTGGTAATCCGGTTTTTGCTTACCAGATCAGAAATGCCATTCCAACAAATCCGACTCAGAGTAATTTGCCAACTTCAATTAACGACATTTATATGCAGAGCGGGGGAAGTGCTTTGGGTGATTTTCCGGCTGTCGTTCCAATCGGTGCAAATAATCCCAATGGTACTAGAAGGGTTGAAATCAGAAATGCAGATAATACACTTAACCATGCATTGACTTCAGCTGACGGAACGTGGCCAAATGGAACAAATACTACAAACATTGTAAGAAGAGAAGTCAAAAATATAAATAATTTCTATTCTCTTCAATTGACTGCTTTGTTAGAGGGATCTTACAATGATTCGACAAATGTAAAGGTTTCTGATACTGCAAAAGTCTATCTGAGAAGTGCTACATCTCCTTATTTAGTAGTTGATTCTGCTGCCGCCGTGCTCAATACAAGCGGTACAGCAACATTTATTTTTAAAAATATATCAAACGGAATTCCTTATTATATTGATTTGAGGCATAGAAATTCAATTGAGACATGGAGTGCATCACCCCAGAGTTTTATGAATACGTCATTGAATTATGATTTTTCAACTTCATTGTCACAGGCATTCGGTAATAATATTATACAAGCAGATGCGTCTCCTTTAAGATTTGCAATCTACAGCGGCGATGCTAATCAGGATGGGACAGTTGATGTGACCGATGTTGTGAATGTTTACAATGATGCATTAAATTTTGTATCCGGATATGTGACCACAGATATTACCGGAGATAATTTTGTTGATGTAGCCGACCTGGTGATTACTTATAATAACTCGATTAATTTTGTGAGCGTTGTAAGACCGTAATGTTCATTTTTAAAGTGTTTAATGTAAGTAAGGTGAGTAAGGTGAGTATTATAAAAGTAAAGGTAAGTTTATAATACTCACCTTTACTTATAATACTCACCTTTATTCATTAACAGACTATACGAATATACCCTCGCAAAACATGTTGGCTCTTATGGTTTCAAATTTTATTCTGATATTACATTTATTTGTCGTCATCATCTTTTTCTTCTTTATCCTCTCCATCTTCTTTTTCTTTCTTTAGAAGACTTCCGTTCTGATCAAAAATGTAGTCTGCTTTTCCGATCTCGGCTTCATATTTAACAATACCGGCTGCATCCGTTATCTTTGCTGCCTCGTCAATTGTTTTCCCGGCAACATTTGTCGATGCATAATTCTTTACTGCCTCTGGAAGTTCTGAAACAGGAATTTCAACTTCCTTCTGAAGGAAAGTACCTTTTGCATCAAGTATTACTGAAGTCTCAACATTGTTTTGATCAAATTCTGCTTCATAATTTCCGTCTTCCATTTCCCATTTTACTTTCTTTGCATCGGGATACAATGAAGAGAAGCTTGTCTTTACAACAGAAGGAACTTCTGCGTCTTTTAGACTTTGCGCATCCGAGCGTGATGCAATTAGGAGTACGCATACTGCAAAAATTATTGTTTTCATTTTTTTATATTTAATGATTAATGATATACAAAGATACAATCTGATTCTGTAAAAATCCTGTAGGATCAGAAATTAACAGAAACTATATGGTTTCCGTCTTTATATAAGTATTCTATTTTAAGGCCGTAAGTCATACATATTTGTTTTACAATTGAAAGACCGAGTCCATGGGAATCGCCGGATAAGTCACCTTTTTGAAATCTTTGGAATAGTTTTTCGGAAGGAATTTCGGTTGATGTTCCTGAATTTGTGATGATGACTGAATTATTATTTAATTCAACAATTAGTTTTCCGGAACTGCTGCTGTGCTTTATCGCATTTATCAGGATGTTTGAGAATAGAATGTCTGCAAGGTATGAATTCATTTTTAATGCTGGAGAATTGTTGAAATTTCTTTCGACTGAAATATTTTTATAACCGATCATTTCATCGTACTGATTGAGTTTTATTTCAAGTAATTCTTTCAGATCGATGATATTTGTTTCGGGGAATTGTCGGTTTTCGATCTTTGCAAGAAGCAAGAGGGATTGATTAAGTTTCGAAAGCCTGTGAGTTGATTCGTATATATCTTTAAGAGAACTTAACTGATCAGGCATTAAATTTTCAGCCTGGATCATGACTTCAATTTTTGATCGTATTATTGAAAGAGGAGTTTGTATTTCGTGTGATGCATTCTCGGTAAATTCTTTCAGACTTTGATAATCCCTTTGGACTTTATCTGTCATCTTCATGATCTCGTCATTCATCATTTTAAACTCCAATGTGCTTACCGGAGAAAGATCAACAGATTTATTATTGCTTAAATCAAATCCTTGCAAATGGTCAAGTGTATTATAGAATGGAGTCCACATTTTTTTTGATAACAGCCGGGTAAGAAAAAAGAGAAGCACCAGCATAATGATCGATGTGATCACAAACCAGGTAATTATTCCATCTATCAGATCTTCCGATTCAAATAAAGGCTTACTTACTGTAATTGAGTATAAGTCATTGTCTATTTGTAATTGAAAGATCAATTGCCTGTATTGAAGATATTCTTTTTCAACCGGATCAAAGATCACAGTGTCTTTTAATTGTTCCGTACTTTTCTGATCAGCTTTTACAACTGTAATCTTGTCACCAATAAAATCTGAGGAGACAGGTATTTTAGCTGAATCATTAACATATTTCTCAACGTGTTCTTTTTTCTTGTAAAGGTCTTCAGTAAACTCCTCGTCTAATATTGTTCGCAACTGCATATAAAAAAAAATACCACCGATGAGAAAGAGTATTAGTGAAAAAATAAGATAATAAATGCTTGTCTTGGTGAGTAACTTCATTTTAGTAAAAATTTATATCCTATGCCATAGATAGATTGAATAAAGGAGTTACCATTTTCATCAATTATTTTTTTTCTGAGATTTTTAATATGAGAGTAAATAAAATCAAACGAATCGATCATATCCGCATCATCTCCCCATAAATGTTCTGCTATTGATTCCTTTGTCAGTACACGGTTTTTATTGGAAACAAAAAACAGCAATAAAGAAAATTCTTTTTTGGTCAGGCTGACTTGATTGCCGTTTACAAAAATCTCCTGGTTGTCAGGTATGAGCCTGATGTTCCTGAAAGCAATTTCCTTACTTCCTTCAAAATTTCTTCTTCTTAAGACAGATTTGATTCTTGAATTAAGTTCAGCTAAATGAAATGGTTTCGTGAGGTAATCATCTGCTCCCAGATCGAGTCCCGTGATTTTATCATCGAGTGAATTTTTAGCCGAGATTATTATTATTCCTGTTTGTTTGTTGTTTCTCTTTACTTCTTTAATAATATCAAACCCGCTTCCACCCGGAAGTGTAATGTCAATCAATGCACAGTCATATTCATACACAGAGATCTTTTCATTTCCGGAATCAAAATTCTTTACCCACTCGCAAACATACCCTTCGTTTTTGAGAAACGTGAAAATTGATTCACCTAATGTCAATTCATCTTCAATAAGCAGAATTTTCATAATACAAATTTAATCAATGAGTTTGTAGAAATTCTGAAAATGTGTTTCAGAAAATAAGTTTATGACAAAACTATATAGAGTTAAATCGCGTGAGAAATGATTTTTAGTGCATAAAAATATTGTCAGTCGCAAACTTTCAGATATCAGGTCACAATCTTTCAGTGTCAGTTCGCAAACTTAAAGTATATGTCATTTTTGTCGACACAACTTAATCTGAAGGGAGAAAAATAACCTTGAATCGTAACTATTCTCCAATCATATCTTGCACTATCATAATTATATGTACTATCAACAGGAGGCATTATAGAATTATCTTCACCGAATGAATTTAGTGAGATGATAAGCAGGCTCAAGACAGCAAATGCAAACATCACCGGAATGGAAATTATCTTTTTCATTTTAAAAAAGAGTATTGGAGTTATAAACTACTTCGTTTCGATTCACATGGATTTCCTCTTAAAGATTGCAGGAAATGCTGGTGGGGTATTTAACTTTATAAACTTTCAACTTTTAAATAAATAAACTTATCAACGATCGACATTGCACATTTACAATTGGCAATTTACCCTGCTCTTTTGTAAAATACTTTACCTACTCTGTTAATATGTTCTATAACATTTGTATCTTCAATAGTTTGTAAATTTATCAAATCCATTTTATAAGGAAAAGTTATGTTTTCCAGTCTCAAACTTAAGTTTAAAATATCATCCAATCTTATTTCATTACCTTTTATTGCAAGATCAATGTCAGAACCGGTTTTGAAATCTCCATTTGCTCTTGATCCAAAAATGATAACTTCATTCACTTTTGGGTAAGTTTCAAAAACTGATTTTATTTCGTCGATAAAACTTTCTGATAATCCGTACTTCATAATTGAATTTTGAGAATACTAATTCTTAATTTCTTTTTCCAATCGTTCTTCAAGATCTTTTAACAGATTATAATAAATCTCTATTACTCCCTCTGCTATTTCATTGGCAATCTCTTCATTGTAAGTATGTGACGACAGCTCACGGGACTTTTTCATTTTCCTCCAGTTTTCTCCATTCGTGATATATCCATCTGCAAAGGCTTGCTCAATTACAGGATTTGGACCTGCAATTTCGGTATATCCTTTTGATCTCAAAAAATCCTGCAATGTCTTCCAAGCCAATTCAAAGGTGTATTCAAATCGCTGAATGAGACCTTCCCTTTCTAAATTAGAGAGAGTCGACAGAAAATTTTTATCCTCAGCAACTTCAGATAGTTTTGAAAGCGCCTTTTTGTAATTTATAAAACGTTGTTCCCATCGAATATCTTCATTTCCATTTATCATATAATATTATTTAAAGTATTAGAACAAAATTGTTTTAATTTGTTTTTACTTGTAATACAAGTACGCAGATAATGTCATCATTCTTTCTCTTGTCTTATTAAACAAGTAATGCAGGTCGAACTTTATTTTCAGATAGATCCGTAAATGGAAATGGTGTGAGAATTATTGTTCCTCTTTTCATTTATACTTTATTTTTAAAATCGTTCACCGTATAAATATTTTCTCTTTCATCATTCAGAAAATCAAAAGCTCCTCTACTTTCTGCAAGCTTCATTATGTCGACGGTGGAAAAATCTGATTTTTGTGTAATCATCACCTCTACTTCTTCTCCTTTTTTTAAACGGGAGATTCTCGATCGTAAGTTTATGTTCTTCTTTTATCTTTGTCCTGATCTTATATGTTTCCATATTTGATTATTAAATTATTTTAAATTTCCCACTCTTAAATTATATTAAAAATTATTTTTCTGAAAGTGAAAAGATTTTTTTATTACTTTTACTCTTTCCCAAGCCCCTGCCTTGGAAGGAAGCAGAAAGTGTATGTGGATGCCCTGAAAAGTTTAATCGAAATGTTTTTATTCTCCATATCCTCTGCAATCACGTATCCATCTCAAACGAATTATACTTCGGCAATGACATCAGGTTATCTCTTTTTGAAACGTTCGGTTCAAATGGCTGTTCGTAATCCTTGTAATAAGTCATCACTATACCATCCCTTTCTACAACACGAATTTCAAGGTGATTCTTACCGAGTATCAGAATTTTCTTTCGCTGAACATCAACAAACTCGAATGGCTCCAGATCAAAGCTCATCCTGCGTCCGAGCTCAACTTCAAACCTTCCGTGAAATGCACTCTTAACAGCACTGTCAAGTATTTGATCAAACCGTTCTGTTATTTCTTCTTCAGTAGGAGTTCGTCCGAGCTCGACTTCAAGTCCCTCAATTGCCTGTTCACGGAATTCATCAGACCTTTCATTCCCAATCTCGGTTCTTAAAAGCTGTCGCGTAGTGTTTTTAATTTCAGGGATCTCGGTGGCTGATATTGTAAGTATTTTGTAGATCTGGTTGTCGATGATATGTACCTTCTTAGGAAAATATTCCAGCTTGCTGATGTGCGCTCCTTCAAGAGACATTCGTTCTTCTATCTGTTCGATCAAAAGTGAAACTCTGAATGATTCAAGATTCTCCGGTCTTAATATATCTTCATAGGGCAGACGTAATGTTGCGGGGTAAATAAGTATTATGTCGTTATTCATAAAACGTGAAACATCATTTGCACGATAAAGCAGTCCGTTAACAGCGCCGTCGTCATTTCTTGTTTCCGATCTGATGACCATATTTTGAATCGCCTTCGGTTTCCGTCCTATGAAAAGATCATCCGCGCTTAATGCAAAGCCGTTGTTGTTCACAGCAATGCTAGCTTCGGCAGATTCCACTCTGTGCAAGGTAGAGAAGAGGGGATCCCATCGTCTTTCCTCGATCATAAGCTTATGCGGAAGTGTATCAAGGAAGGAAGTTCTGTCTAATTCCTTTTGAACAGATTCACGTGCGACCGATTCACCTTCTCTTTCGATAATTTTAATAATAAGAATTCCTGCAAAGAGCAGTGACAGTCCGAGCTTCGGCAAAAATACGGTTATGACAACTCCGAAAAATATGGCAAACAAATTTGCGGCAAGACTCAGATCGAGATCGTAATCAATATCAAAATCAATTAACCCGTCCCGGATCACCGGCACAAGTCTTAATTGAAAATTAAAATCAGGATCAAAAAAATTATCCACGAAGTATTCGCCGTTGATGTCGATCACGAGGACGTTTGTGAATTGAGAATTTGCGTCAGGGGTTCGTTCAGGATAAACACTGATGCCTTTGATCTTGCCGGAAATTTCATCTCCGTCCCTTATCGGGTAATGAAACTCATCTGCAGTTCCTTCTACGAGTTCAGCCATCTTGAATTTAAAATCGTGTGCAAGCCGCTGATAAGTTTCGGCAGGGAAGGCAAATCCCATTTTTGAATTCTCCTCCAGGAAATTAACTGCGAGTGAAGAGTCTCCTCTGTCCTCCAGAAGTGAATCCGGCTCCGGTCCGTTCTGAAGAGCAAGATTAACATAAACTCCTATCGCATCAGGAACTCCATCTTCACCCGTGAATTTTCTCGTCTCAATTTTCTGAATGGCACTATCCCCGGTCAGTCCGAAGTCAACCGTCCTGTCAATGCTCTTTTTCATTTCTTCAAGCGTCTTCTCTTTTGAAAAGTCGTCATCGATTTCTGCCGCATCTATCAATGGTCCTGAAATGTCAAGCAGCTCGATCTCCAGTCCTACATTATTCAGCAAGCCATCATCTCTTGTCTGGAAAACAACTCCGAACTTGATATCCATATCAAGACGAAGGAAATTTGAGATAAGGACTTTTGGCTGCGACGTGTGAAGGTCCTGTATAACGCTGGGGAAAACATTGAGCCGTATATCCGCGGGTAAGTTCGGATCGTTGAGGATAGTAACATTGAACTCCTCTTCCTGTTCGGAATAAATAAGAGGTACAAGATCCTGGAATGGATGTTCGTTGCCTTCGAAATCCGGATTAACATCGTAAAGGCGTTTGGCAAGAAGTTCAGCCGGCGGATGAATGATCGTAGCGGTTTTGGTGACTTCGCCGAGTTCATTTTCTTCCTCACTGATCGACCACCAGGGGATCGCGCCGGTTTCGAGAGAACAAATAAGAAAATACTTTATGTATTCTCCTGTCATTAAAAATTCTACATCAAATTCCGATTTTATTTTTGACTGGTCTATCATGATGGTTTTATTTTTGCCGGTTAATGAATATTTGCAGTAAGTATTGGGGTGTCCTGATAGGAAACTAAGTTAAAAATGGAAAAGTATCAATTGTGAAGTTTGATGGGGGGGGATTGAGTTGCTATGGAAAACCAGTTCTCGCATAAGGTTGGCAATGAAGATTATAATAACAAAAAGACCCTGTAAAGTCCTACTCTACAGGGTCTTATGTTTGGAACTTACAGTGAACTTAGCCCTTTAAATTTCTTATGGCTTAAGGACAACCTTCACACAATCATCTTCCTTGTTTGCAAATATTTTATATGCATGCTCAACTTCAGATAAAGGCAATGTATGCGTAATTATATCATCCAGAATGATCTTTTCATCTTTAACTAGAGTTATTAGCTCGTCTATGTAATTGTATATCGATGCCTGTCCTATCTTTATGCTTAACCCTTTATCAAATATCTGTCCCAAAGGGAAGTTGTCATAAGTAGTACCGTATACTCCCATAATACTTACATGTCCCCCGCGACGTACTGCACTGAATGCCATTTTCAAAGCATTGATGGTACCCGCCTGCGCATGTATCACATTTGTCAATCCCTGGATAAATGTTCTGTCAGCTTCCATACCTACTGCATCAACCACCACATCAGCTCCTCTGCCGGATGTCATTCGACGAACTGCCTCAACTGCTTCTTTTGCATCTTCAACTAATATAGTCTCACAACCTGTTGTTTGCGCAGCTTTTGCTAATCTGTATGGTTGAATATCCAAACCTATTACTTTTTTCGCGCCTCTTAATTGAGCGACTTTCATTGCCATTAAACCGACAGGACCGCACCCGAATACCGCAACTGTTTCTCCACCTTTTACACCTGCCCAGTCAATGGCAGAATATCCTGTAGGAAGAATATCTGTTAGAAAAAGAATTTTTTCATCTTCCAGTTCGGGTGCCATACGCAAACAAAAGTCGGCATAAGGAATTCTTACATACTCTGCTTGTCCACCGGAATAACCTCCATACAAATCAGTATAGCCATACAATCCGCCGCCTTTCTCTGTAAGCAAACCGCCTTCGGGTCCGTAATTTTCAGCGTTGCTGTTTTCACACTGTCCTTCAAAATGTTGCGAGCAAAACCAGCAATGACCGCATGAAATTACAAACGGTACGATGACTCTGTCTCCTTTTTGAAAATTTGTTACTCCCGGTCCTGCTTCTTCAATAATTCCCATGAATTCATGACCCATGACAATATCTTTAACCTGCGGCATATAACCGTTATACATATGAAGATCGGAACCACAAATGGCAGTGGAGGTCACCTTCAGAATTACATCTCTTTCATGTTCAATTTTTGGATCCGGTACTTCATTAAATTCAATATTCCGGGGTTTGTGAAATACAGCAGCTTTCATGATTTATGTTTTAAGTTAATAAATAAATGTTTCGTGAGAGTTTGTTCAGGTAATCATTGTTAAAGTTAAAGTTTAAATTAACATAAATCAGTGTGCTTAAAGTTTTCATCTCATTCATCCACATTTGATCAAGTGTTATGTACTATCCCATTATCCATATGTATGCCATATATAATACCAACAGGTAGTGAACTCAATGTTTATTCAATTCTTTATCTGCGGTTAGTCTAAACGAATGTCACTTAATGTCAATTAACTGTCAGAGTTTGGAAATAAAATTTTTCTTTCCAGATATTTTTTTAGGATTGGAATAACAAGAACATAATTAAGCCGGGATAAAATGATTCACACACAGGAAATTACTTATCTACTCCTACAAAGCACCTAAAGATAATTCCCTTTGGCATATCTCTTGTTAATAAAATTTAATAAACCAAAGACTAAAAATGAAAAAGACTTCTAATTCAAAAGCATCCGGTAAAAAAGTAAAAGCTGTGAGACTTAAAGATCCGACACTCAAATACCCCAAACCACCATTTAAAAAACAAAAGCAGACCTGGCCCGGATTAGCAAGTAAAATGAAACCTGTTCCCGATCATGGCGAGAAAAGCTACAAGGGTTCGGGGAAACTCATGGGTAGAAAAGCTCTTATAACAGGAGGTGATTCGGGAATGGGTAGAGCTGCTGCGATCGCATATGCGAGAGAAGGAGCTGATGTTGTAATCAACTATCTTCCGGAAGAAGAACAGGATGCAAAGGAAGTCATTGCTCTGATCAGAAAAGAAGGTAGGATCGGTGTTGGGATTCCGGGTGATATCCGTACGGAAGATTTTTGTAAAAGACTTGTGGTAGAAGCTGTTAAAGCTCTTGGCGGTCTCGACATTCTGGTTAACAATGCAGCCAGGCAGCAAACCTTTGAGTCAATACTTGATTTGCCTTCCGATGAATTTGATGCAACAATGAAAACCAATGTCTATGCACCATACTGGATCATCAAAGCTGCGTTGCCTTACTTGAAACCCGGTTCAGTTATTCTAGGCACAACATCCGTTCAGGCAATTGATCCTTCACCTGACCTTTATGATTATGCCCAGACCAAAGCAGCGACAACTAATTATATAAAATCCCTAGCAAAACAACTTGGTCCAAAGGGTATCAGGGTGAATGGAGTTGCACCGGGACCGATATGGACACCACTTCAGATAAGTGGAGGAGCAACCCAGGAGACGATTGCCGGGTTTGGAGGACATACTCCAATGGGAAGACCTGGACAACCTGTTGAACTTGCATCCATATACGTTCAGCTTGCAGATAATGAAGCTAGTTATTCATCCGGTCAGATATACGGAGCTGCCGGCGGAAGCGGTCATCCGTAATTAAATTTATTTCCCGACGGAGGGGAAAATATTTTTTATTTCTTTATTAATCGTAGCCAATTAGTTTTAATAAAAACTATGGTATAAACAAAAGACCCTGTAAAGTCTTACTCTACAGGGTATTTTCTATTGAGCTGGCAGAGGGATTTGAACCCCCGACCTGCTGATTACAAATCAGAATATGAAAGTAGCTAATTCTATATCATCCTGAAAAAACTACGACTTAGCAATTCCATATATAAGCAGATTTTCTCGCTTCTAGCCATACTTCTATATATTCTGTAGCCAAATCGTAGCGAAAAATATTACATAAGTAACAATCAATTAGCAAAATCTATTTTTCTCGAAAAATTCAAATTGCATGTTTTAAACTAATGCCTAATTCAGTAATTTTTTCGATTATCCAATCTTTATACAGAAAATTATTATTGAATTCCTTTGCAAGGTAATACGTGGAAAGTTTATTAGAAGATGTTTTGTGCAAAATAAGGTTGTCGACAAGATTAATGAAATTACGATGTGAATTTTTTCTAATTTGTGACAAGGTTTTATCTTTTTTTAAGAAATGTTTGTTTTGTATTGGTTCAACGGAAAGAGGAATTTTGCAAATATTTTTATGGTGTAATTTAGACTGCATTTCTGATTTCAATTCTGTTTCTTCTGGCTTCGTTT
>JAWXBH010000206.1:0-2521 GCA_034439935.1 bacterium | reverse complement strand
GGATTATAAAATGAAAAACATAAATTTTTTACATCGGTTCCAAAAGTGACAAGAAATATGTAAATGATAATTACAAAAGTAAGATGAATGATGGCAATGTGAAAGACTTATGGTTTATAAGAGACGTTAAGAAATTATAATAAGATGATGCTGGATCCGAATGTTTCGTGGTCTATGAAAAGTCTGATTGTTGGTGCACTTGTTTATTTTGTATGTCCTCTTGATGCTGTTCCTGATTTTATTCCTGTTGCAGGATTCCTTGATGATGCCGGTGTTATTGCTGCTACGATTGCTTATTTGAAGGGAAAGATTGATGATTATGATTAGAAAATCGAGTATTAAACAACTTAAAAATTTAAATCCAGAATGAGGTTAAAAATGAAAACGAAAAATAAAGATTTATTATTAGATGTTGTTATTGCTATTGCTAAAATATTGGTAGGACGAATTAAGAAATAAACGATACTATGAAATCCTGTGCGGCTATGAAATGATACGAAGGATAGCATTCTGACAACGATTCTTATACCGGGATTTAAAAGAATACGATAAATGATTATTTAATAAATTTAACTGAAAGGCTGATTATTATTATTAATATTTACAGATTTAAAATAAATTATAAACTTAAAACCGGGAGGAGGTTAAAATGAAAAAGAAAGATGATTTAATAACGGATATAGTTGGTGCGATTGCTGCAATACTGATTGGACGATTGATGAAATAACCGATTTGATGAAATCCTGTGCGGCTATGGAATGATATGAAGGATAACGCTCTGACAACGATGCTTATGCCAGGACAGGAAACAAATTCATCAAAAAAAAATTTAATAAAATATAAAAGGAGAAAATAAAAATGGAAAAGAATCTAATACACTGCCCGAATTGTAATCATGAGATCAATGTAAATGAAGCTCTTTATGCTGAAATTAAAAATAAAGTCGGTGCGCAATACAAAGAGATCATTGCTAATAAGGAAAGAGAATTGATGCATAAAGAAAGTAAAATGAAAAAGGAGCTTCAGAATTCAATAAAGAAAGAGCTCGAAGACGGATACAAATCAAATCAGATTTTAATGGAAAAGAAGCTGAAAGAAAATTCTGAAGAATTGAAGAACATGCAGAAGATCAAAGCCGAAACACAGAGATTGAAAAAAGAGAACAAGGAGATCGCGGAAAAGACAAGAAAAGAATATGAGCAGTCATTCAAACAAAGATTGTCAACCGAAACAATGAAGATCATGAAAAAAGCTGAGAGTGATTCAGAGAGAAAGGTCGCAGAGAGAGATCTCGTAATAAAACAGCTTAAGAAACTTGCATCAGAAGCTAAGCTGAAGGCAGAACAGGGCTCAATGCAGATTCAGGGCGAAGCACAGGAAATATGTATAGAACAATTTCTAAGAAAGAATTTTCCTGAAGATGAAATACTCGAAGTGAAAAAAGGTATGAAAGGCGGGGACTGTATTCATAAAGTGATTAATTCCGGTAAACAATGCGCGGTGATATATTATGAAAGCAAAAGGACAAAGATATTCCAAATCTCATGGATAGAAAAATTAAAACAGGATATGATAAGAGACAAGGCAAACGTTGGTGTGATTATTACAGAAAAAATGCCCAACGGAGCCGGAGATGTTTTTTGCAAAGACGGAATATGGGTATGCACTTATGCAGCATCGGGATCACTGTGCCTGATAATCAGAGAATTTGTAATTAAGGCATATTCAATGATGGATGTCAGCATTGAGAAGGATACAAAGATGGAGCAAGTGTATGATTATCTTAACGGTGATGAATTCAGAATGAATATAGAAAATATCTTCAGCAAATTTGCAGAGATGAAACTTCAGTTGGAAAAAGAAAGATCAGAAAGCATAAAACTCTGGAAGAAAAGAGAGGAGCAAATAGATGCAGTGATAAAGTCAACAACAGGAATATGCATTTCAATAAAGCAGATCACCGGGACAGCGGCGGAATACCCCGAAATTGAAGGAGCCTTGAAACTGTTGTCATGAGCCGTGTAAAAAAGAGAAAATGAATTTAAAAGTGTTTCCTGAATTTTATGGATCAACGGTTTGAAACGGCATGTCCATAAAATGGCTGTTCATCCAAGATCAGTTTTATTAAACAATTAAACGAAAGGAGAATCAAATGTCTGTAAGATCGAAGTTCAATGAGTTCAAAAAGGAAATAAGGGACAGTTACGAAAAGGATACTTTCGGAATGCTTGAAATGTCAGGAAGATGTACCGGTGAACTTGTCAGCGCAGGTTACTTTCACAGAAGAATAGAATCGTTCTTTTTCATAAATGAGTTCAGTGCAACTGAGATAAATAAATTTTTTACTGAAGAAAGCAGTGGAGTAGAAGGAGTACTACTGGGTGAGTATTCCTATAAATCACCGGAGGAAACTATATACGAATTTGTATTGGTTCAACGGAAAGAGGAATTTTGCAAATATTTTTATGGTGTAATTTAGACTGCATTTCTGATTTCAATTCTGTTTCTTCTGGCTTCGTTT
>JAWXBH010000205.1:0-14420 GCA_034439935.1 bacterium | reverse complement strand
TATTCAATCTGTTTTGGTAATATTTTTGCACCAATATCGAATCTTAAAAATCAATCTTCAAAAAACTTTGAAGATTTACTTATACTGTCCAAAGAAATTTATGTTAATTCTGTTTTTAAAATCAGTGATAATATTTTTAATTCGTGATCATTCGTGAAATTCGTGGCAAGTTTTTTCATTGTTTTGGACGGATGTAACGAGTTGCGGCAATTAGTAAATCTTAGTGAATCTTAAAAATGTAATTTCTTTGTATTATCTATTTACAATAATAGCTATGTTAATTCTAAACCATTTAGCCAAATTTATGAAAATATTTTTTACAATATTAATATTGATGTACACAGCGGCATTATCATACGCTCAGTCTTCCCCCAATGAAATTTATTCAAAAGGGGTCGAATATTTTTACCGCGGTGAATTTCACGATGCAATCAAATATTTTGATGATTACATCAGAAGCAATCCGAATGAATACAGCAGCTTCAATTACAGAGGACTGTGTTATCAGGCATTGAAGGATTATTCAAAGGCACTCGAGGACTTCACCACCGTTGTTAATCTCGGAAGAACTAACAGTGAGGGTTTTATAAACAGGGGAAATACTTTTTATTTAAAGGATGATTATAATTCGGCTTTGAATGATTACACTGAAGCGATAAAATATAATCCGAATGATGTAGAGGGTTATATTGCAAGGAGCAGGTCTTACATTGCATTGAATAAACTTACAAAAGCTCTGACAGATCTCAACGCCGCATCATCGGTCGATCCGAAAAACGCGAGAGTATATGTAAATCTTGCATACGCACACATCCTTAACAACGATACTTCAAAGGCATTTGATGATGTTAAGACGGCATTGTTCTATGATTCGAACATGGTATTTACAAATTATAGTCGCGACCTGCTCTATGTAAAAGCTGAGACATATAAAAGTGTACTTGATATAATGAATTACAATATAAGACAAAATCCTGGGAGCTATCTTGCTTATTTTTCGAGAGGATTTGTTTATTACCTTATGAATAATTATGAGAATTCGAGAAGTGATATGCTCAAATCCATAGAGCTGAATGAGATTGATGATCCGAAATTTGAAGATGTTGCTTACCAGATACTGCGGAACATTAAGCGTAAGACGTAGATCAATTGTAATAAGCTTCTACCAGAGTTTCATAATTTTTACTCATAATTACACCGCGTCTTTCCATTACTATTCGTGCTGTATGCAATGCTTTTTTTATATCATACCGTTGAGTATTTTTTCCGATTTCATTCCAGGCAAAGGACGGAATTTCTTTTTCAGGAAATCCGTTGCCGAAAATATTTGAAAAAATTCCGACGCGGCTTCCTGTATTCAGCATTGTGTTAATAGCGGTTTTTGAATGGTCACCAATCAGACTCCCAAGAAATCGCATTCCTGTATTAATTCCACCGAGCTTTATTTCTGAGTAATTGTTCTTCAGGTCACTTGTGACAGTATCGGCTCCGAGATTAACAAAAGGACAAATATATGAGTGACCTATGAATCCGTCATGCTGCTTATTGACATAAGCATGAAAAACCGATTCAGCAATTTCACCGGCTACTTTACTATATTCTCCGGCTACACAAGGTCCATAGATCTTTGTACCGGACTTTACAGTACAATTCCTTCCAATAAACACAGGACCTTTGATGAATGCAAAAGGCTCAATGACAGCATTTTCTTCAATTATGATCTCTCCGTTAGAAGCATCCAGCACAATCCCCGGGTAAAGCTTAACATTCTTTGCTATGTATATTTTTTTGTTGTTTATGAAATTATCACTGCTTAACGCTTTTTTAAATTTTCTGTCTCTCAGATAATATTCCATATCATCCTGCAATCCGCCCGTCAGCAGATAATTTAATATGTCCCATGGATAATTAATTACATTCAGAGCAAAACCTGCATCGATGTCTTCCCTTGTCATATTAAGACCGTCGAAAAATTTTCCGTTAAACACATTGTCATAATTACCAATAAATTCCTTCAGCATTATGGAATTTTCTTTAGAGATATAAGCGGCTGCTATCATATTTTTGTAAACATAACATTTGTTCTTCTCCTTTTTTTTAAGGATCAGATTAAGCAGATCTTCGGAAAAGATCACCCTGCCGTTGAGCAATAGATAATCATCTTTATCAATTGAATTTACTTTATTTGAGGGATGAGTTTCCCTGAGAAAGGGGGCTATAACATTTCTACAGTGCAGAACAACTTCATGTTCATTTTTCACTATACATTTAATTCTTTCAAGCAAAGTATTTGCACCGCACCTGATATCGTAAGAAGCACGGAGCATATTCAAAGGAAAAAGATCTTTGTAATTGTGATCTTCGTAAATTAAAATTTTCATTTAACAATAAAAATTATGCTTTAAATAAAAAAAGCCAATATTTCCTATTGGCTTTATATACTTTCTGTACATTGAATGTATTTACGAAACAACTTCTTCAGTCTTCACTTCTTCAATCTTCTTTTTTCCATAACGCTTATTGAATTTTTCCACACGTCCTGCTGTATCTACAATCTTCTGTGTTCCGGTGAAAAACGGATGGCATTGTGAACATATTTCAACTTTTATTTCAGGTACTGTTGAACGGGTTGTGAAAAGCACCCCTTTATTCTCTCCGCAATTGCAGATCACATTACATTTATAATACTTTGGATGAAATTCTTTTTTCATTTTTTAATTTACTGCCTTTCTGATTATTTATGTAAAAATATTATTTTATGCTCTGATTTTCAAGGGAAATTCATCATGAATTTGTACACCGGTAAAATTCTCTTTCAGGTAATCACATCCGTAAAATAAGGAAAAAACTTGCCACCAATTTCACGAATGATGACGAATTAAAATATTATCGCTAATTTTAAAAAGCAGAATTAACATAAATTTGTTTGGACAGCCATAAGTATATCATCAAGGTTATTTAAAGGTTGATTTTAAAGATTCGATATGGGTGCAAAAATATTACCAAACAGATTGAATTTAAAATTATTTAAATTTTTCAAAACAATTTTAGACGGCAATGTCAGGTAATATTCCTTACGTTCAATAAATTCATATAAACTAATTTATATTTTAACTAATTTCACAAAATTTGTATACTCTATTGAAAAAAATCCTTTCCGTCGTCGGAGCACGTCCTAATTTTATGAAGATGGCTCCGATCCATAAGCAGCTTCTAAAACACAGATCAAAGATAATTCATAAAATAGTTCATACCGGGCAGCATTACGATAAAAAAATGTCGGATGTTTTCTTCAAAGAGCTCGAGCTGCCAAAGCCGCACATTCATCTTGGAGTGGGTTCAGGATCACATGCGGAGCAGAAGGCAAATATAATGGTAGAATTTGAAAAGGTTCTGTTAAAAGAGAAACCGGATCTGGTATTAGTTTATGGAGATGTGAATTCCACAATTGCCGCATCACTGGTCAGCTCTAAAATTCTCAATGAGAAAGCAAAAGCAGTGCCCATCGCGCACATCGAATCAGGGCTGCGAAGCTTTGACAGAACAATGCCTGAAGAAATAAACAGAATGGTAACGGATGTATTAGCTGATTATTTATTTGTCACCGAGCCAAGCGGACTGAGGAATCTTAAGAAAGAAGGGATCGATGATGCGAAAATATTTTTTACAGGCAACACGATGATAGATTCGCTTTTATTTTATCTTAATAAGATCGGCAGGTCAAAAATTCTTAGCGAACTGTGCATCACCAAAAAAAATTATGTACTTGTAACTCTGCACCGTCCTTCGAATGTTGATAATAAAAAGAACCTGAGAAAGATACTCTCTATTTTTAAGGACATCAATAAGATCAATCCAATGCTGGACATTGTTTTTTCAGTTCATCCGAGAACATTAAAGATGATCGAAAAATTTGATCTTGGAAATGAATTTGAAAGCGTAATCAATCTGATAGCAACCGAGCCGCTTGGTTATATTGATTTTATAAATCTGATGTCAAATTCAAAATTCATTCTTACAGATTCGGGAGGGATCCAGGAAGAGACAACTTTTCTGAAAATTCCGTGTCTTACATTACGCGAAAATACAGAAAGACCTGTAACATCAGAAGAAGGTACGAATGTGATCTGCGGTCTTGACGAGAAACTTATCACAAGAAAAATTAAGGAAATAGAATCAGGTAAATTCAAGAAAGGCAGTATACCTGAGTTATGGGACGGCAAAGCGGCAGAAAGAATTGTAAAGGTCATTATGAAAAAACTTAAGGATTGAGCAGACTAAAATTAGAAAAGGTAATACGAAGACTTGATGAATATTTTGGAAAGCCGTTTGATAATAAAGCGAATCCTCCGGAAGTGCTTGACGTACTCATTGCTACCAAGCTTTCACAAAACACAACTGATAAAAGTTCGTATGCCGCTTTTAAAAATCTTAAGGCAAAATTTCCAACATGGGAATTAATCGGGAGTGCAAAATTAAGCTCAATAAAGAACTGCATTAAAGTCTGCGGGCTTGCCAATACAAAAGCCACTGACATAAAGACGATGCTGATCTCCATGCAAAAGAGCTATGATGATCTGAGTTTTAAGTTTTTAAAAGAATATTCCGATAAAGAAGTATATGCAGAATTTCTGAGGTATAAAGGTATTGGAATTAAAACAATTTCCTGCGTTCTAATATTTGCATTAGGCAGGGACGCATTTCCTGTAGATACTCATGTTCACAGGGTTTTGAACCGGCTTGGAGTAGTAAAGACAAATTCACCCGGGAAGACTTTTGAGCTGGTAAAGGATGAGATACCGGAAGGGAAAAAGTACGAGCTTCATTCCAATCTGATCAAGTTTGGAAGAAATATATGCAGGTCAAAAAATCCATTATGTAATATTTGCTTTTTGTATGATCTGTGTACTTTTGAGGAAAAGGAATTCTATTTTGCAAAGAACAGTCAACCCGGCAAGACCTTTAATAATTTTATAATTCTTGAACATATCTGAGTACAGATTTGAAATTTGACAAAGACAAAATAAAGAAAATTCTGGTAATTAAATTCGGCGGTATCGGCGACATACTTCTTTCGACACCGGTGCTTCCGAATCTGAAAAATTTTTTCCCGGAAGCTGAGATAAATTATCTTACATTAAGACACTCACGTGATATACTTATCGATAATCCTTACCTTTCCCGCGCGTTTACTTATGATCCTTCTGAAGACAAATCATGGTGTTTAATAAAGAACATCCGCAGTCAGAAATACGATTTGGTTATTGACCTTTTTGGAAACCCAAGAACGGCGCTAATTACTTTTTTGAGCGGAGCCCGGTATAGATTCGGCTTTAATTTTCGAGGAAGGAATTACGCGTATAATATTAAAGCTGAAGGCAGAGGGGGAATTGTCCATAATGTGGATTTCAATCTGGATGCTTTGCGCGCGCTGGAAATTCCAATTACTTCCAAAAAATTATATTTACCATTAAATATTGTGCATGAGGAGTTTGCCGATAAATTTATCAAAACAAATAATATTGATTCAAAAAAAATAATCGGCATTTCAAAAACCGGAGGCTGGGAATCCAAGCGTTATAAGAAGGATGATTATATAGAGCTGATAAACAAGCTTAACTCAATGTATGAGGTAAACTTTCTGCTTTTTTGGGGAAATGAAAAAGAGCGTGAAGATTGTGATTACATTAAGGAAAGAATCTTAAAGCAGAATGTTTACGTAATCCCTGACAGCCCTATCAGATATCTCGCCGCGATCATAAAAAAATGTACTATTGTGATCGGGAATGATTCAGGACCAATGCATATCGCAGTGGCAATGGGAGTTCCGACTCTTGGTATATACGGACCGACAGATCCAAAACTGCAGGGTCCTTACGGAGAAAATAATCTTTACATAGTAAATGAAAAGCTCGACTGTCTCTACTGCAACCTTCTTGAATGCCCGATCGGAAATATTTGCATGACACAGCTTCCGAAGGAAAATGTCATTAACAAAGTGAAGGAACTGCTGAGAATAAATAATATCAGCTTGTAAAGTGCCGGTCAGAAATTCGGGCTCTCAAATGAAAACGAAGTTAATATACTGATGAAGAAAGAATTTACAGGTGCAAAACTATCCTTTAAATTAAAATTAAAAGATATTGAATTAACCCAAACAAAACCTTATGGCGGCAGAAACCAGCAATAAATTTCCTAAAGGTATTCCGTATATAATCGGCAACGAGCTTGCGGAAAGATTTAGCTATTACGGCATGCGCGCAATACTTGTCGTATTCATGACACAGTATCTTATGTCAGCGGGCAGGACCGATCCAATGTCAGATAATGAAGCTACAACGTGGTATCACGTATTTGCAATGGCGAACTATTTTTTTCCGATCATGGGAGCTATCATTTCGGATGTGCTGTGGGGAAAGTATAAGACAATAATAATACTTTCCATAGTTTACTGCTGCGGACATCTTGCTCTTGCAATTGATGAATCCAGACTCGGATTGTCGATCGGACTAACTCTTATCGCAATTGGGGCGGGCGGTATCAAGCCGTGTGTTTCCGCGCACGTCGGAGACCAGTTTGAGAATAAAAACAAACATCTGCTTGAGAAGATGTTCGGCTACTTTTATTTTTCAATAAATGTCGGAGCTGCAATTTCGACTTTACTGATCCCGGTACTTCTGGAAAAATATGGACCACACGTTGCGTTTGGTGTTCCGGGACTTTTAATGATGATCGCGACAATTGTTTTTTACATGGGAAGAAAAGTTTTCATAGCCATTCCACCCGTGGGCTGGAAAACATATAAGAAGGATATCTTCAGTCCTGCGGGAAAGAAAGCAATTTTCAATCTCAGCATTATGTATATTTTCATTGCCGTATTCTGGTCCCTGTTTGATCAGACAGGATCTTCATGGGTAATACAGGCGGAGAAGATGGACAAGACTGTGAATCTCGGATTTGTGAAATTCGATCTGCTCGCATCACAGATACAGGCGATCAATCCCCTTCTCATAGTCATATTCATTCCGTTATTTAGTTATGTGCTGTATCCGTTAATAAATAAATTCTTTCCATTAACAGCGTTAAGAAAAATAACCATTGGAATGCTGCTTGCCGGCTTTTCGTTTGTAATAGTTGCATTAGCGGAAACGACAATAATGGGCGGAGGAATGCCCAGCATACTCTGGCAATTTTGGGCATACTTTATACTTACAATGGCGGAGGTAATGGTTTCAATAACAGGACTTGAATTCTCCTATACACAATCACCCAACAGCATGAAATCATTCATCATGGGATTGTGGCTGCTTTCGGTTTCACTTGGAAACGGAATTACAGCGATCGTGAATGTCATCATTGTGAATGCGGACGGAACATATAAACTTAACGGGTCAGAATATTTCTGGTTTTTCGCGGTACTGATGTTCGTTACCGCTGTAGCATTTATATTCATGGCAATGCGTTACAAAGTTGAGAATTACATTCAGACAAGAGATACTATTTCAAATCCTTTGCTGACTCAGAATTAAGATTTAAGCAATAATGATAATATAATAAAGAGGCACGAAGATGAACTCTCCGTGCCTCTTTTTATTACTAAAGAAATTAATTTTAATAAAACTAAAACCAAAACTATAATCCACCACATAGACCCATAGCTCACATAGTCAAACTTACTTCACAAACACTTTCACCGCCGTAGTCGGATCACCAAACACATCGTTACCATCCATCATGCTCATCTGGAACGGAAAAGCACCGGGTTCATTAGGTGACTTAACATTGAAATTAATAGTAACTGTTTCACCCGGAGGAACACTCTTCGGAAGTTCAACATATCCTACATTAAATGAATTAATTGTCGAAGCGATTATTTTCGGATCAACAAACACAAGCTTGAAATTATCTCTTGTCCATGTGGTACTTCCGGTATTGACCATTGTCACTGAAAATTCATAAGTCTGCCCCAGTGTCATTTCGCGTGAAATAATTTGTCCGCCGAAAACAGAGTTGTTAAATTTAGCTTCGTTAGTTCCTGAACCGACAACAGTAATTTTCATAGGTCTTGATCTTTCGCCGAAGTAATTATTACCGTTCATCATCACAAGCTGAAGTGTTTGCGATCCTGTAGTCGGCGCAGCAATATCAAATTGAAAAGTATAGGTCTGACCCGGATCCACACTTTGTCCGAGCCTTGTTTCTGACATACTCCAGTCAGTAGTGACGGTTTTGTCAACGGCATCATTAATTGTAACTATCTTATAACCGCTTTCATTATTGGGAAGCCAGGTTGTTTTACCTGTATTTCTTACTGTTACATTGACAGGATATTTTTGACCTGAGACCATCATTGCCGGTATCGACTGGGTTACAAATTCCGCGCTGAAATTAGGATCAAAATTACTCTCCATTGCGCCAACATTCACTAAAGTCCCCGGAGTAACATCTCCGAAGGGTTCGAAACCTTTTGCCATTGTCCATCTGCAGTTATACATCCCTGTTTGATCAGGGGCATAGACTTCGAAATTAAAGGTTACTTTTTCATCAGGACCTACATCATTTGGAAGGGTAACAGATCTGACACCCCAGACATTTGAGAGATACATATTGTCATTTTGCTCATATAGCGCAAGTTTGTAATCATCATCTGAGGACCAGTTTGAAGTGCCGGTATTAAGGAAAGTTACCAGGATTGAATATTTTTGCCCGTTTCTGAGATATTCAGGAATATTATTGTTCAACACAGACGATGTACCTTGTGACAATAACAACGCTGTATTTAAAAACAGAATTATGTTTAAGTATAAGATTTTTAATAGTTTTCTGTTGTACATAGTTTAAAGCTCCTTATATTAAATTAATAAAATTTATTATAAGAGTACAAATTTCAATTTCAATGCCACAAAATAGTAAAATTATGGATTATCTTTTTCACCGGGTGGTTTCCATAAAGAAAAGATCACTGAAGCTGCCAGGATCAAAGCTATTACGACAAGAGAAAATCCGATCGGGATTTTATAAAGATCAATTATCAGCATCTTTACTCCGATGAAGATAAGTATCATTGACAGACCGATCTGCAGATAATGAAACTTGTGCATTAGTCCGGCAAGGGCAAAGTAGGTGGTACGTAAGCCGAGGATCGCGAATATGTTTGAAGTGTAAATAATGAACGGATCATTTGTGATCGCGAATATTGCGGGTATCGAATCGAATGCAAAGACAAGATCCGTAAATTCAATTGACAGCAATACAACCAGCAGCGGTGTGGCAAACTTCTTTCCGTTTTCATAAATAAAAAATTTTCCCTCGTGGTAATCTTTTGTAACCGGGAAAAACTTCCGGAATGTTTTAATCAGAAAATTATCATCGGGCTTGATATTCATATCAGTCTGGAAAGCCATTTTAAAACCGGTGTAGAGGAGGAATGCGCCGAAGATGTAAATTATCCAGGAGAACTTGGCAACCATCACCGAGCCGACTGCTATCAATGCCGCACGCAGTATCAAAGCTCCTATCACACCCCAGAATAAAACTTTGTGATGATATTTATCCGGGACTTTGAAATAAGAAAAAAGCAGCACGAATACAAAAATATTATCAATGCTCAGTGATCTTTCAAGAACGTAACCGGTGAGATACTCCAGAGCTTTCTGTTTTCCAAATTCGAAATAAATGAATGCATTAAAAAGAAGAGCGAGAATTACCCAGATGGCACTCCAGATGAGCGCTTCCTTAATTTTTATTATATGCGTCTTGCGCTGGATCACACCAAGATCCAGAGCGAGCATCAGAAGTATAAAGATATTGAATGAGATCCAGAGGATCAGTTCGTAGGACATTTACCTTTTCGAATGTGATTTGAAATTGTGAAATGAAGGATTTGACAATGAATCCTTTACGCAAGATAATTTTAAGTAGTTAACAAACAAACTCATTTTTTCAGTTTCATCATTTCATCAATTGTAAACAAAGCCCAGCCATGATGTGCGACTTCACTTTCTCCCGGCAGATCATTCAGACCAAACCACTGAAAAGTTTCTATATCTTCCGAAGGTTTAACTTCCGGCAGTTCATCAGCTTCAGCTTTATAATGAAAGATCAGATGCCATGAATTATCATTTCCGGTAAAAGATTCGAAATGGTCGATTTTAGGACAAAGGTTAATGTTAAACTGCTCGGATAAGATCCTTATCGCGGCATCATCAGGATGTTCGGATTGGGCAAGCAGATCATCCGGAATGAACCATCCCTTTTGATGATCATATTTATTCTTATCACGGTATTTAACAAGAAGAATATTTTCTTTTGAAATAATTGCAACATCAATTACGATTTTGCATTCAGCCATTTCTGTAAAATTTAATGATCATTATGGAGTTGCTTTAGAGATAAAAGTCAGGACATTATTGAAGACAATCAACAGATCAAAAGAATCGACGATCCTGTCACCATTCAGATCAGTTTTATGATTACCCTGCAGATAACCCAAAAGATCATTCATTGTATTAACATTATCCGAGGCGTCAACAAATCCATCCTGATTTACATCCGCGCTGTAAATGCAAAACTTACCTACCTTGTTCTTGAGATTATTTCCGAACGCCTGCGAAATGGAAGATGTAAAATTGTAACTGACGGTTGATCCTGCGGTAAAAGCAACTCCTCCGTTCTTGCTCCATGTTTCCAGACAATTCCGTCCTTTGACAGCAATATAATAATTTCCAGTCGGAAGATTACTGAATTTAAATATACCAGTGAATGATACCGAATCAATAATTGCCTTTGCAGAATCCTTTAACGTATATGGATAAACATTACTTCTTAATAGAACTGTTAATGTATCTCTTATATTCATCTTTGCAGTTGCAGTATTGTAATAACCTTCAATGATTGCGGTAAGATTCAGTGTCGTGGGAGCATAATTTGAAATTGGAAAATCATGGAATGACAAAGCCCCGACCTTTTTGGAATTTCTCATGAACGGTCCTTCATAAACAACTGAGTCATCGTGAGTCCATACAGTGGGAAGATAAGTGATCTTAGTTGCAGTTGCAGTATTTATAAGCTGAAGCTTTAATGTATCTCCGGATATGATCCCGGTGGAAATATTACCAAACATTCCGTCGAGGTAAAAATAATTTTTCATGCTCTGACCAAGAGTATCAGCGGGCCATGAAGCTATTTTTGAGTTATCAAACAAAAGGCGAATCTCTTTTTTCAGCGAGTTGGTATAATAAGCTGCCCTGATGTTAGGCGGACGCATGTCAGTAGTATCGGCGGTAGAATAAAAAAATTTGCTTAGCGGCTTGAACACCATTGCAGCAAGTACCTCGTAGCCGGTATTAGCGTAATGGCATCCTTCATAGAAAGGCAGTCCTGCAGTTGAGACCAGCTCAATGTTCGAAAATTTAACCGGAAGCTTTCTCTGACTTTCCCTTAGCTGGCTTGCATACATTTCAGAGCAGCAGGGTCTTGTCTGAAATAAAAAAATTTTTTGAAAATTCGGATAATCTGTCTTCCATGAATTATAAAGTGTTTCGAAATTTGCAGCATAATTCACCCAGCTTGTTGTTCCGTTGGATTCTCCCTGATACCAGAAGATGGCTTTGATGTTATTGTTAAGACCGGATTTTTTCACGCGGTACAAAAGCTTACCATAAACAGAATTAAAGTCTGTCGGATTTGAATTGTTACGGAGATTTAATTCTATCGTGCTTCCGGCTTTTCCTCCATTGATGATACAGGTAGGAATTCCGTATGTTTCCTTAATTAATTTCTGAAGACGCAGTCCCCATACTCCTACATTACCCGGACCTGCCCAGTCACCACCGCTTCCGTCAGCTTTTGAAACAACCCAGTTTGTATCGGCACCGTTGTAAGGATCACCGTTCCAGTTCCCGGTTTGTATTCCGAATGATCTGCAGAATTCGTTTTTGTATGTCGCATAAGATGATGTTGGATGTGAATTAGATTGTCCGCTGAAAACATACGCGTCTCCGCAAACCACACTGTCAGCGGTTTTAAGGAGAGTGCTTACTGTCAGTACTTTAGAATACAGCTTGAATTTATACTCGGATAATTCGGAATGTATCTTCTGGCTGATGGAGAAGTTTGCAACGCTTAAGATATAGCTTAGCTTTACAGCTTTTCTTTTCAGGTAAATATTGTTTCTGTACACTTCAACAAACATTGAGTCTACGCCTAATGAGAGTATTGACCCGGCAAAGGTAACTGCAGCGGAATCCTGATTATCACGGGCAACGAACTGAAGGTTTACCGGCTGCTGGGTATAGTTAATTACCAGGCTTGAAGTTTCCGTCGGGTTGTTATTGGAGGCATAGGATGGAACAAAAGTTAATGCAATGAGAATTGCAACATGAGTTAACATCAAAAATGTTTTCATACATAGATCTTACCAAGACTTCTTATTTGGGGTAAGAAATGGGAAATTTAATATTGGAATAAGGATATGAAGTGAATATTAATTACCGTTTTAATGGTAAAAATTAATCCTTTCTGGTCGAGCTTTTAAATTTAAATCGGAAGCATCAAGATAGAAATAATATTAACAAAACAAAATATAATTGCCTTTGAGAATAAAATTTATTTGAGTCAATACAGAAAACAGACAGGCAACTTTTCGCTATATCTTTCCAATTGTTAAAAAGTTTTCCCGAAACAAGTAAGCATCATTACAATGGCGATGGGTGAATTTGTTTTTAGTGGTAATAAAAAGACAGAGTAACTGTTTCCCAAAAACTATTAATAAAAACAGTTCAAGGTTTGGATTACAATATTTTATGCAGAAATAAAAATTGAGAAACGGAATTTGAAAGAGATAAATTCTTTTCATAGTATTCTTCCTTAGTGAAATTAAAAACATATTGGGGATATTAGCTTTTACATACTTAATAACTTTACAAAGCTACGAGTATCAGTCAGCACTTCAAAATGATTCCATGTCAGGTAACAGCGGTGTATATTGAAATGAAATTAAAGCAATGAACAGAACAGTGTAGATTTTACTCATATTGCATACTCCTTTCAGTATTTTGGTTGAATTAAGATAAATTAATTATAATGGAAATTAAATTTAATTAAGCCGGATTTGAAATAATTTGTATCATTGCATAATTACAAAACAATAAAATAAAACAGCCGAAAAGATTTTATCTCTCCGGCTGTTTTTATTTACAATTATGAATTACAATATATACCTTACTCCTCATACTCACCTCTACTTATGATACTCATAATCAACATACTCACCTTTAATTATGAAACCCATACTTACCATACTCACCTGACTTCAAGTCACGGACGTATCACACTCACAAAATTATTCGAATTGTTATATGCAATTACCAGATCAGTTACATCGACAAAATTATCTCCTGTCAAATCTGTATTTACATACCCTGATATAAAATTGTTTCCATCATTAAAAATATTTACAATATCAGTAACATCAACGGTTGCATCCTGATTTATATCACCGCTGTAGTTTGCATATCTGACGGGTGAAGCATCTACATTCTTCAGATTGTTTCCATAAGCCTGCGCAGAAGAAGTTATCAGACTATAATTTATTGTGCCGCCCGAAGTATAGCCCACAGGATTTGTGCTCCATGTTTCAATTGTATTTCTGTGCGTGACAACAACATAATAATTTCCGGTCGCAGCATTCATCATATTAAATGAACCTGTAAATGAGACATTATTGATAACTGATTTTGTAAAATCAACTGCTGCATAAGGTGATGATGAATTTCTTAAAGTAACTGTTGCTGTGTCAGAAATGCTCATCTGATTTGATGAAGCATCATAGAATCCTTCGAATATTGCAGTCAGATTTATATTTCCAAAATGATTAATTGTAACATTGACAATATTTGACAGATCTGAAATATTTCCGTGAATATCAACAGCCGCAGTCTGATAGTTATAGGTTGAATCTTCAAGTGCAGTTGCATCATTGTAATCGCTGTTGACAGAAGTTGCAATCTGAATTCCGTCTCTGTAAATAATGTAATGATGGAGATCTGCTTCAAGATTTTGATTCCAGTCAAGAGCAACATAACTTATGAGAGAATTGGCACTTAAGTTTTGCGGAGCGAATGGTGCAAGATTATCAACACTATATCCTGACATAATATTTGATCTCCAGTATTGATTTGGATCGGAAGTTTGTGCAGTGATCCGGAAGAAAGTTGTGCCGGAATTGCCGTTCATTGAATCATTTAAAGTTGGTGCAGGATAAAAATACTGAGGATTCTTTGTAGCGGGAATAGTTGTGACTGTATTCCATGCAAATCCTATGGAACCGGGCGGAAGACTTCTTTCGATAAGATAACCGGTAATTATATTTTGTCCAATGACATCATATCCGCTTCTTGCCCAGCGAAGATTTGCGAATC
>JAWXBH010000204.1:0-30162 GCA_034439935.1 bacterium | reverse complement strand
GAAGTGATCTTGGATTCGATTGAATGTAGTTTGGGATTGAGGGATGTGTATGATGGGGTGAAGGTGTAATGTGCATATTATTTTTTTGAGAAACTTTTTTTCTATATAAGTTTCACAATCGAATTTTTTAAGGTTAAGTCAATCTTACTTCTAAATAATTGGAATAACTAATTCCTTGAGATATTTAAATTTTTTTCCACTCTATTGCAAAATTGCTTCAACGTTAATTGTTTCAACAGGATTCATATATTTATAAGTATTTCCGGATTGATCCAATTAATATTCATCGCCTCCTTCCGTAACTGCAAATAGTTTATCTATCGGTTTAACTATTTCTATTACCAAATGTTCATCGATAAAATCCGTTATATGATTTGTTTCATCTGTAAACAGTATTTTTAGTCTTATAGGGGTTCCTGTTTCATAGTTATCAATAATTAATAAAACTTCTGACATTTCATGTGCTACAACATTAATACTATCATAACCTGTATTTGTCCATAGTGCAGTCTCAGAATAATATCTCCCTGTTTGCGGATCTCGAGTAAACCTTCTTCCTGTTTGTTTTTTTTCCAAATCAGTAGTTCTCCCTAAAAATCCTGGCCAACTAGCTTTTATTGCCCTGATTTCTTTCGAATGAATAGGAATTTTATAAACCATCTCGCCGGATTCTGCATAAAGTGGATCATTTCTACTTCCGTCGGTATACATGATCACAAGTTCCGTTCTCCTACTGCTAAACCTGTTGTCAATATCAATAAATTTGGCCATTAATCTATTTTTTAAATTTATATCTGGATTATTTATAATTTTATTCCATTGATTGCAAAATTGCTTCAACCTCAATTGTTCCATCGTTACTCACATAATTATAAGTATTTCCGGTTTGATTCATTGGAAAATTGTTATTCGATTCATCCAAAACAAATATTTCAATTATACTTTCTGTAATAGGTATTTCTAACATTGCTCCAATGGCATTTTGTGTTTCGTGCGAAGTTCCATCATCAAAATTTATCTTTAGTTTAATTTTCACATTTGGATTGGATTTATTTGATACTTTTAAAGTTTTGGCATCTGACATTTCATGAGCAACTACATTTATAACATCGGATGATTCCCAGACTCTCCTCAATGCAACACTACATTCAAAATCTGGATCATTCGCTCTTGGATTCCTCGGACTTAAAATATGTTGGTCTGCATTTATCATTGCCACGGTTTTGCTGTCATGTAAAACCATACAAGCTGACATGCCATTAGGAGCAATTATTGGTGCTATTTGGGCTGAAGGCAATACAGGGTTCTGGACATCCGTTGGTACATGCTGCCTTAATGGATGATCAAGATCCCCGGGTTCTTGATAATAAACACGTATATTAACAGGGTTCCCGGTTCCATTTACTGTTCCTATTATTTTTGACATTTTTCTTGTCTTAAATGATAAAATAATTTGATTATTTTTCCAGTCTTGCTTCAATGTCAATTCCTTCCTGATCGTTTATATATGTATATGTATCGCCTTCTTTTTTCATCTCTTTTCTGTCATCAGAATTAATACGGATATTAAGGATAGGTTTTTCTATTGGCAATTCTAATTCATGACCAATATCTTCTGTAACAATGGAAGTACTATCCTCAAAATTTATTTGTAAATTTATTTTTGCATCCTTTTTGGAATTATTTTTTATATCTAAGATTGCAACATCGGACATTTCATGTGCTACTACATTTATACTGTCACTTGTCCATGTTCTTGTACTTTTGATTGTTTTTCCAGGTTCCATCGGAAATTTATCATTGATTGTAATTCCTTCAACAATTTCATTAGCAATTATTGAAGGAGGTAATGTTCTGCGCCCGGCCACTCTGATCGGTTCTAACTGACTAGACCTCTGTCTGGGGTTAGTCGGGTTAGAAGGATCGTGTTGTCGGTTACCATTGAAGAAAATCTTTATAGTAATTAAATTTGTATCTTCATTTACGATTTTGATTTTTTTTTCCATAATTAATTTAATTTAGTTTAATCATCCTTCTATTGCTTCGATTTCAATTCCCTTTTCGTCATTTTTGTATTTGTAAACATTAGCACTCTTATCCATCTCACCATTGTTATCTGAAATAACAATTATTTTTTTTAATTCTTTTTGTAGAGAATGATACAATTGATTACCAATGTTTTCTAATTTTTCGCTAGTATTATCAACATAAATTAACTCGAGATCAACTATTGTATCCTTCTTTGACCTGTTGTTAATTTCTAAAATTACAACATCCGACATCTCATGTGCGACTACATTGATACTTCGACTAGAATCAGTCCATAGAAAGTCAATTTTTTCCTTACACATTTCCTCATTTTCCACACGTTTGGGTTTCAAAGAAAATTTGTTATTTACAACAATCTCTTTTACCCTATGTTTCGCAATCTCTAAACAATCAGAGGGTTTTTTCCCCGGAACATTGATTGGTTTTACCTGTGGTGAAGGGGGCTTTGGAGTATCGGGTTGATCAGGATCATGCTGTTTGTCATTGTCATAAAATATCTTTACAGAAATTGGGTTTTGTTCGTCGTTTACAATATTAATATTCCCCATTACAATTTATTTTATTCTTTAATTAATTTTTTATTATACTTCACTCATTTCAGTTGCAACCAGATTGATTGAAATTATCTTTGAAATTATCTTTCTTTTTTTAAATCTATAGACAGCTACGATATTAGGTTGATCACCTTCTTCCCTGCTCATGTCAGTGGAATCAACCAGAATTTTCAATATTGTTCTTTCATTCAAATCATATTCTGAATGATTATTATTCCTTGAATAAGGTCCTATATGCATGTTCCTCTCTCCATTAGTATAATAAATATCCAAAAAACATTCATCCTCGATACTATCTATAATAAGATAAGTTCTATTTTTCATTTTTTAATTCATTTATTATAGAATGATATTCAAAATTTGGGGTAAGTTTAGATATTCGTTTGAAAATTTTTAAAGCGGTATTTCTATTTGAAATTAATTCGGTCCGGTAAAATTCTTTGAAGTGTCGTTTCATTTTCCATATTTCATAATTTAAAGATGCAATATGGTGTTCGAGGGAAACATGTTGTAATAATTTTTCTGTACTTCCAATAATTTCTTTCATCACTACAAAATTATTAATATTATTTTTAAAATCCAAATTAAATTTTTCAATGTTCATATAAAATTTAATTTTTTGGTTTAACAGTTTTATATCAGGCAATTCATCCTGGAAACTATTTTTTTCACAGATTTCCAAAGATGAATTGTTAGTAATTAATGCTTCGGTGTACTCTTTTGTATCAAACAGATATTCAGAATAATTAAATAAAGAAATCATTTTCATTCTGATTGCTCTGGTTTGGTTTGCTATATCAATCGATTTAATATAATATTCTTTTGCAGTAATATAATTTTGTAATTTCTTGTAAAGATTTCCAAGATTTGTATAAGATCTGTGCAAACCTTCCTTGTTACAAAGCTTGACATATATTTCAGCTTGTTCTTTGTAGTATTTCAAAGCAGTTCCATAGTTACCTATATAATAGTTTATTAATCCAATATTGAATTTGCAATTAGCAATACTTGATAATTTTTTAATTTCTGTATACATATCTAAGCTTTTGTTACAATAATCCATAGCTTCAGCATATTTCCCTTCATAAATATAAATACTGGCGATTGATGAAAGTGCAGATGCAATTCCTTCTTTGTTGCTTAATTTTTTTGAGATGTCGAGTTTTTTAAAAAATAAATTTTTTGATTCTTCATATTTGCCTAAAGCAGTATAAGTTATACCTAAGTTTCCTAAAGCTACTGAATATGTATTGAGATTACCAGATTTTAAATTTACATCAATTGCTTTTTTTAAATAGAAAATTGATTTTTGGTAATCATTAATATAAAAATAAAGACTTCCCATGTTTGAATACAGGTTATTTATATTTAAAATATTTCCCAATTTCTGATAAATTTTCATACTCTTTTCCTGATAAGAAAGTGATTCAGAGAAATTTCCAATCATCTTATAATAAAACCCCAAATATTCATTAGCCTTGGCAATACCTTCATCGTTTTTGATTTTTAACGACTCACTATAAAAAATCTCGAGAAAATTAAATGCAACATTTGTTTTCCCAAGGTCAAGATAATTTTTACCAATAAGACCGTGAATTCGGGAAAATAACAATTCATCCTGCCTAAGGTTTTTGAGTCTTAAGATTTTCTTCAATAATATTATTGAATTTGAGTATGATCCTTGATTGTAAAGTAGTTCAGCTAATGCGAATTTAATTGAAGGCATTTCTTCCGGATAAATTCCCGCATTGATATTCAATGCAAATTCATTATAAAACTCAACAGCTTCATCCCATTTTCCTATATGTTTCATTAGCGTGAATTTCTTTAAATAAATATTTACCAAGAGAGAACTCTCAAGATTGTAATTTAATAATCTCTCATAATACCCCAGCGCTCTCTCATTCTCAAAGCTCTCTCTCGCCTTATCTCCCGCCTTCTCAAGATACTCTATCGTCTTCTCCTCAGCGCCGCCTTTTTCAAAATGATCACACAATACATAATAGTACTGCTCGATCTTTTCACTGAAAAGATCCTCAATCACTTCACCTGCTGTCTTGTGAAGTATCTTTTTACTGCTGTCCGGGATCGAATCGTAAACGACCTTCCTTATGACATCATGATGAAACCTGTAATACTTTTCATTGCCGAAAACTTTCTCCGATGCTTGTATGAAATTACTTTCTATCAGCGAATTTATGATCTCATCAATGCGGGAATTGTTTGAAAGTAATTCCGCCATCCCCTTCAGCAATACATCCGAAAATTCATTCCCCGTTACCGATGCATATTGCAGTATCTGCATTTCAGATTCAGTAAGTCTGTTAAGCCGCTTCTCTATAAGCAGGTTTATCGAATCCGGAATTTCAATATCGCTTCTTTCAAATTTCAGCTTATGCTTCTTTATGTTTATAAGCTCTTCTCTTGTATATTTATCTCCGAACATCTTCATCCACTCCTGTATGAAAAGCGGATTACCTTCCGAACGTTCGGCAAGCTTCTTTACCGTTGCTTCAGGTATCGGGTCTGTAATTATAGCATTCTTACCTTTACCCGTTTTTGAATTTATGATCTTCTGCACAGAGTTGTAGTCGAGTGCTTCAAGTCTTATCTCCGTGAACTCTGATTTTTGTTCCGCCTCCTTCATTACTTTGAATTCAGGACGATACAAAAATAAAAACATTATAATCTTCGGAATAGCATCTTTTCCGCTTCCTATGTTCAATGTATTAAGTATGTATGAGATCGCACTTGCCGATGAATCATCTATCCAGTGTATGTCCTCACAGACAATGATGAAAGGTTCGCCGGTATAATTTACTTTTGATGCGGCGGCTTCAATGAATATCCTTATCGCAAGCTGTAGATGTATCTTGAGCTCGGCTGCGGGAAGTTTCAATCTGTGATCCTTTTGCTGTGTTACTCCAAGCAGATAACACAATAAATTATATGTGCCGAGAAGATTTCTTTTGCCTGTCTTGTTCTTTTCGTAATTTGAAAGATCCTGAAGAATAAATTTCAATTTATTTTTTATCATGTCTTTCGGATCGGAATTTGAAATGTCCCCGTATTTTTTTATCATCGAAATGAATAGTGAATACGGACTCATTACTGAATTATCCGAAATACCTGCTACGTAATTTTTGGGATGTGGCTTCAGAAATTCATTTACAAGACGTGTCTTGCCAATGCCTGCCTCGCCTCTGATACCGGCGACGACTGGCGGCTCTTCTGAATTGTTTGTTATGTGTGTTTTTTTGAGATCCTTTAAAGCTGTAAGTTTCTTCTTTTGTGTGAAGTATATCCTGCGTAGTTCCGAAAGTTCATTTGCTCTTCCGGTCAGTGGTATGTCCTGATCTCTTTTTATCCGGGAGATCCTTTCATCAATGTTTGCCCGTTTCTTATAAGTGTCTTTCAGCTTTATAAGCTTGACATCACCTGCAGTCTTATTCAGTGAGTAACTTTGAAGTTTGCTGAGCTTATCCGGCATATTGAAAATTTTTGTAGATCCTTTTGATTGAAATGATTTTGTCGGGGAACTGCTAAACTTACAAAATGCACTCTTGAAATTAAATGTTATTTTTTTTAAGTTTGAATTGAAGGAAAAAAATGATAACTCCCCCGACCATTCGTAAATATTTTTGTTCGTACAAATTTCATCAAGTATAAGAATTACTAAGACAGTTTTATTCTTCGTAAATAAACCTGGAAATTTTTTATTAATAAAATCAGCTTTTAGAAAATTCTCTCTAGGCTTTCATAAAGAAGGTTTTCAAAAAGGTTGAACAAATCCCTTACAAATATGAAAAAATTCTTATTGTTATTAATTATTACATTCTCTCTTGCATCAAATTCTAATTCACAACAGCCTCCCGCAACCCCGGAAATTAAAATTGTTGAAATACTATCGGTTAAAAGTGTAAATAGTGAAGAGGCAATAAATACTATTGAATACAATTCTTTGATTGCCGTTACCTTAAAAGATACAAATTACTTTAACACAATAATCAATACTCTCGGCTTTGAAAACAAGCAGATCTACTTAGCATTTAACGGTTACAAATTTCCAAATTATTTTCTGAAAGAGTACAACGAAAGAGATAATGTACTCTACTTCGATTTTTATCATCAGGAAAAGAATTTTAATCTGAAAGAATTCTTCGGATCAAGTTTTGCAAATCCTATTGATGTAAAGTTTGACATCGTTTATAACGGCAAGATCATTTCTCAGGCCGGTAAAGCTATAAAAATACAATTCTATGAGCATTACAGGTTGATTCTCGCTTGTATAACACTTCTTGTGTTTTGGGCGATTGTTATCTATGTATCAACCAAAACAAATCTATTAAAGCAACGGGTTAAAGTCTACGATAGGGAAAAAAAAATAATATTAGCAGAGGCAGATTTTGAACAATACAGTCTTGGAAGATTTTTCGCGTTAATGTGGACAGGAGTGATTGCCTCAATTTATTTATTTTTTTATATACTGGCTTCTCAGATACCGGAGCTACTCGGCAGTACTCTTGTTTTACTGGGAATAACATTGGGAACTACTCTTGTAGGTGAAACAAAAACTCCGACTAAGCCACAAGTTAAATCAAATACTAATAATACTTTTTTTCAACAAATACTTGATGACAAGAATGGTCCGAGCATTGACAGATTTCAGGCGTTGGTCTTTAATATTATTTTTTTGGTAATATTTATTTCGTATGCTGTGGCTGTATGGGAGTTTTATCAGTTCAATGAGTATCAGCTTGGGTTGATCGGAATTGCAAACGGGGCATTCTTAGGATTTAAATTAATGAAATAATAATTGCAAATATTTTTTAAAAATAGTAATCAAAACCTAAAATATATGAAAACTTTAGTATTCATACTTATTATATTCTTGTCTTCACAGTCCTCTTTCTCACAAAAAATTATAGAGTATAATTTTCTGAATGATAAAGTCACCGGTGCCACTACTATTGATGATGGTGAACAGATAAGCTTTAAGATCACCGAAATTAATACCTTCCTCTACTCTGCGACGATAACGGTTGAAAACAATTATTACATAAATGCTGCTGTTCCTGAAGCATTTAAAAAATATCTTCTGACTGTTGATACGGACGTTCCTACAATATCCAAGTCTTCACCATCATCAGATTTTACAGAATTCTATAGGCTGTATTCAAAGTTTAAAACTACAACAAAAATTTATAATGACATCTTGTTTAATTTACACACCGACAGGCTTTCTTTTAAAATTATTGAAGAGAATACAACTATCATCATAGCCAGGGGAGGATTCTCCAGAGAAACTATTGTTGATGATTGCGAAATTATCGTGGAACAAATAAAAGATGTATATCTAAATTTTCCTGCTAACCCAAGTACAGAAAGAACTATGGTTGAAAAGTTATACAAGGAATTAGAGGACAAAAAGTTTGAAGAGTTTCCGGATCAGCTCCAAATGCTCCTAAGTAAAGTTAATGTTGAAAATTTTACAGTTCGTTCATCACAGCAAAAAGCCGGCAAAGATGAATTGGTTTATAAAATAAGTATTAAACCTATAAGTGATGAGATCGCAAAGAAATACGGTGTCAGGAGAGTCGAAGATTTTAAAATTGAATTGGAAGTGCTTGGTGGTTTCAGGTTTGATTTCAGCACAGGCGTCTATGTCACAGGTCTGGTAAATGAAAATTTTATAACATTCAAAGAAAATGACAGTTCACGTATTCTTCGCAACGGAGACAGTAAGATCAATATGGGTTTATCCGCTCTGGCACACGGTTACTGCAGGACGGGGAAAGATGTTAATATTGGTTTTAATGTTGGAGTGGGAGTGACAAGCGATGAAAATGTTCAATATCTTGCAGGACTTAGTTTGCTGATCGGCAAAAAACAAAGGATCATTTTAAATGGCGGAGGTACTATCGGGAAAGTTAACAGATTATCATCTCTGGTAACCGAAGGGCAGAAGTACAAAGAGATTCCTGTAGTCGACTATAATATCAAAGAATATAAGATTAGCTGGTATGGAGGTGTTACTTATAATTTTTAATAATTTAAATGTGTACAATCAGACTTTTAACATTTCCCCTAAAACGTATCACCTGACAAATTGATAAAAAATCTGTCTGTACCTTTATAAAGATTATTCAGACGCCATGCAAAGTCTATCCTGAACAAGTCAAGTATCCTGCTGATACCAAAGCCCGCTTCCATGTATATTCCTTTTGATATTGAAAAATCTTTGAATGCTGCGAGCTTGTAGTTTGCATCGCCGATCTCATTTCTGCCTGCACTGAAAAAACCGATGAGATTAAATTTATTCAGAACAGGTATTCCTCCCCAAAGGATCTTCCCGAAATTATTTTCAAAATTAAAATAATATATACGGTCACCGAGAAACTCATTGTACTTCATTGCCTTGAATATATTATTAAAATCGATAATTCCTGAAGCCGCTTTGAAATATGCCAGCGACTGATACGGAACCTCGCCTGTCATGAGCTCGCCACCAAGCTTATACCTTACATACAGATAGCTCTTAATGTAGTTCTGTCCCGAAAGCTCTCCCGAAAATTTGCGATATTCGTAAGTGCTGTTAAAATTTTTCCCTGAATATTTAAACTCAAGATCGATCTGTGGAAATTTGGTTTCTCTGAATCGTGAAACATCTCCGTCACCCCAGTCAATAGCTTTGAAAACATTCGGATCAATGCGAAGGCTTATTCCGGCTATACGCTGAAAGGCATCATTGATCGGTGGATTCTGATTGAATGGCTCGTTCTTCTTTCTGAAGCTGAAGTCCGTGTTCTTTGTTGCTGTCCACTGTTTCTCCTGTGTAAAGTTTATCCCCGCTCTTAACTGTGGAATGAATCTGTAATTCAATCCTATGCGGTATCCCGACGAATAATAGTAATCAAGATTATCTTTCTTATCAAAAAGTGCTTTTAGTGTATTATAAAATTCAGAGATCCCCGCCATATTATCAAAAGCTACTTCCTTTAAAATTCTGAATAATTCAGCATTGACCACAAAACGCCTGTCATTGAAAAATCTCTGGGTATACTCAAGCCCATACTTTGTCTTCTTATCTGAAAAACCGTAGCCAATGCTTCCGTTAGCACTAATCCTGTTCAGCTTTCCACGATAATTCACATCAAAATTTAAAGCACTTCCTTCTACACGGTTGAAGTGATAGTAGTTGAGTGGATTTGTAGTAACATGTTTTCCGTAACTTATATTTGTCAGACCCAGCCTCAGCTCATTGTTTTTTCTTTCATCTTCTCTTTCAATGATTGTATAAGCTTTTTTCTCTTCATAAGAATTTCTAATGAGACTGTTCTTTTCCCAGTAGGTCGAATCCTTCTTTGCATCCGGCATTACCTTTACAATAAACTCATCAAATGTTCCCGCAGGAGCTTTCTTATTCAATTCATACTGCGACACTATCGTAAAAACTTCAGCTTCAAATTTTACAAGTCCTGCGAATGATCCGTCAGCGAAGATCTGCACATCAGTCGGCATCCAGAATTCGTAACCGCCTTTCTTATCTTTGAACTGTGAAAACTTCTGTCTGAAATTTACCTTGCTGATACCAAGCGGCTTAGCTGCTTCATTCGTCGAAAGGTCAATTCTCATAAGTGAATACAGACTGTCCGCAATGTAAATAATACCCTTCAGCAATGGCTTTGTCTCGGTTGAATTTATAACCTCAATCTTATAGATCAAAGTTGAATCAATTGAAGTCGTACCTGTAAGCTTATATTCGTAATCATCAAATGCATTATCTGAAAGCGGTGTCGGTATCTTGAATTCCCCGAAGTCAACTTTCTCATCATAAAAATTTACAATCAACGGCAGTGCAAATCCTCTTGTAATATTTGCAGTCTCTTTTTTTGCTTTTACAATTTGTTTCTCCAGATCAGGTTTTTTGAAATATCCCTTTGTCTCGGATTCAAGTATTCCGAAGATGCCAAGCTTATCGGCACCTGAGGTATCCTTTGTAAGATCTTTTTTTGGAATGTCGCTTCTGTTTGAACGGATGACAAATTTAGAGTATGCATCATATTCATATTCATTGAGGTTCTTCTTAAACTCTTTCTTATACTTTATCGCCTTCCGTATTATTTCATAAGCAGGATCTTCACCATAAACCTCGATCGCTTCAGTCATGATTTCCGAAGTATAAAGAAATATATCCCTGTTAAGATTTTCAGTCTGAACATAGTAGTATGAAGTATCAGACTTGTAGCCAATGTAAGAAAAGATGAGCTTATACCCGCCCGGCTTCAGCCTTATGAAAAATTTTCCGTCTTTGTCAGAAGTTGTTCCGTAAGCTGAGTCTGAGAGTTTTACTGTTACGTACTCCAGCGGTTTATTTGTCTTTGCATCGGCTATCGTGCCGCTGACTTCGTAAGACTGAGCCCTTAGGAAAGAAGGGTTTATCGACAGCAAAAACGTTGCTATGATTAGTGCAGTTCTCATATCAAATGTTATTAATGACAACAAGTTTTTTATCTTCGATTTTGAATTTGGGATCATAGTCAAAGTTAATTACTTCGGTTTTAAAATTATACTTCAATTTGTTTAGCTCTTCAATTTCTGTAATTATATCTCCTCCTTTAATGCAAAGTACTCTGCCCTTTTTTTTGAGAAGACCCCGGCTCCATAGATATACATTAGTCAGACTTCCGACAGATTTCGAAATGACTGCCTCATATTTTTTATTATAAATTTTATCTTCAGACAAAATCTCAGATCTGCCGCAGACCGCAGAAATTTTTTCAAGTTTCATTCTTTCAATGATATCATTCAGAACCATGATCTTTTTTTGAATGGAGTCAATTAGTACGACTTCCATTTCCGGAAATAAAATTTTTAACGGAATACCGGGAAACCCGCCGCCGGTGCCAATGTCCGCCAATGCAGTAATTTTATTCAGATCATATTTCTGTAGAAAAAATACAGAGTTAAGTATATGCTCTTCAGTCGATTCAGACTTACGTGAAATTAAGTTTATTTTTTTATTCCATTCAAGCAGAAGAGAATTGTATTCATTAAATTGCTCTGAATATTTTTTCCAGTCAAGATGAAGCACATCTTCTGTAAATCTTTGGAGTAATTCCATTTGAATTAAAATAAGAAAACTTAATTAACATTTAAAAGCAGAACTTATTCATAACAATAAAAAAAGGGTGCTCATTTCTGAACACCCTTAGCTTAATATCTGATCTGACAATTAGTCCTTTATAATACGCATCTTGTAGAACGATCTCCATACAAAGTATAATGCAATCGCAAGGAAGACCACTCCTATCATCGGAGCAGTATCTCTGAAACTTTCAGTAATGGCAATTTCCATAGCAAGAAGTCCGAACAGGGTTGTGAACTTGATTATGGGATTCAATGCAACAGAGGAAGTGTCCTTGAAAGGATCACCGACAGTATCACCGATTACGGTCGCATCATGAAGCGGTGTACCTTTTTCTCTCAGATCAACTTCCACAACTTTCTTTGCATTGTCCCATGCTCCTCCGGCATTTGCCATGAATATCGCTTGGAACAATCCGAACACTGCGATTGAGATCAGATAACTGATAAAGAAACAGGTAGCTGCATTGTTGCCGTTTGCAGGAGCTGACATGAATGCGAATGCAATTGCAAAAGAAAATACTGCGATAAAAATATTGAACATACCTTTCTGCGCATACTTGGTACATATCTCAACTACTTTCTTTGATTGTTCAGTCGATGCGCTCAGTGATGCATTCTCATCAAGATTAATATTTTTCTTAATATACTCAACCGCGCTGTATGCTCCGGTCGTAACTGCCTGGGTTGAAGCGCCCGTAAACCAGTATATGACTGAGCCACCGCACAGGAATCCGAGGATTGAATACGGATTAAGCAGGTTTAGAACTGTTTCCGGCTCGACACCAAGAACCTTTTGCAGAACAAGTATAAGAGAAAATATCATCGTCGTGGCACCTACAACCGCGGTTCCAATCAGTACAGGTTTTGCAGTAGCTTTAAATGTATTTCCGGCACCGTCATTTTCTTCAAGATAAAGCTTTGCATTCTCCCAATCGGGCTTGAATCCAAAATCTCTTTCGATCTCTTTTTCTTTTTCTGGCTTATTTTCTTCTATCAGTGACAATTCATAAATTGACTGTGCATTATCTGTAACGGGTCCGTATGAGTCAACTGCGATCGTTACAGGTCCCATTCCAAGCATGCCGAATGCTACCAGGCCGAAAGCGAATATCGTATGATAGACCATCATGCCTTCAGGAATTGATCCTGAAGTAAAATAAGCACCGTACATTAATGCAAAGAAAACCATTCCCATCCAGAAAGCGCTGAAGTTACCTGCAACAAGTCCGGAAAGAATTGTCAATGATGCTCCGCCTTCTCTTGATGCGGTTACAACTTCATTAACGTGTTTTGATTTTGGAGATGTAAATATCTTTGTAAATTCAGGAATTATTGCAGCTCCCAAAGTTCCAAAACTTATGATTATAGAGAGCGTTATCCATAGGTTTTGCGGAAGGTCGCCGATTAAATAATAACTTGCAATAAAAGTCACAATAATAGAAAGTATCGAAGTGATCCATACAAGATAAGTAAGTGGTTTTTCGAAATCCATTTTGTCTTTACCGGTATATTTTATCTTGGAAATCAGACCGTTAAAATAAAACGCCCCTATTGAAGTTATTATCATCAGAATTCTCATTACAAAAATCCATACAAGTAAAGTTGCCTGAAGATCTACATCAGCTATGGCAAGCACTATAAAGCTGATCAGGGCAACACCCGTAACACCGTATGTTTCAAAGCCGTCAGCTGTAGGTCCTACCGAATCACCTGCATTATCACCTGTACAGTCCGCTATAACACCAGGGTTTCTCGGATCATCTTCTTTGATCTTAAAAACAACCTTCATCAGATCCGAACCGATGTCCGCGATCTTTGTAAAAATACCTCCGGCAATTCTAAGAGCTGATGCACCAAGTGATTCACCGATCGCAAAACCGATAAAACTTGCGCCCGCGTATTCTCTCGGAACATACAGAAATATTATAAGCATCATTATAAGCTCAACACATATAAGCAAAACGCCGATACTCATTCCGGCATTTAAAGGTATGGTTAAAAGCTTTAAAGGTTTTCTTTCCAGCGAAGCAAAAGCCATACGGCTGTTTGCAAATGTGTTCATTCTGATACCAAACCATGCAACTCCATAAGAACCAAGAATTCCGATAACAGTCCACATAAGGATCAGTGCAACTCCGCCAAATGACTGCTGCTGAAGTACACCAAAATAAAACGCCATACAGGCAGCTATGAAGACAAACAATATGAAAAGAAATTTTCCCTGCTGAAGGAGATAGGTCTTACATGTTTCAAAAATAATCTGTGAAACATCAAGCATTGATTTGTGAGCCGGCAGTTTCTTAACAGCCAAGAACTGATACAACCCGAACAGGATACCAAGCAAGCAAACAAATATTCCGTAAACAAGCAACTGGTTTTGTGCAGCACTCAGCTCCGGGATCTTTAGGTTGGCTTCACTTGCAAATGACATTACCGGAGCAATGATCACAAGGAAAATACCTAATAAAAGTTTTCGCATATCTTTTATTTTCATTTATTGAATTATTTATAAAAAATCCCAATAATAACATTATTATCGGGATACCTATTTAAATTATTAGTTTAATTTTAAGATTTTTTTGATTCTTCTGTATTTTCGTTGGGTTCATTTAAAAATGATCTGTTAAACCGGTTCATAGTTTTGACTATTCCTTCCGTAACAAAGCTTCTTATGCATTCAATATAATCGGGAATCAGCTTCTTAAAAATCTCTATCTCTTCATTTGAAAAGATCCCGAGTACAAAATCAATGTATTCATCTTTTCTGATAAGTTCATTTTTACCGATCCCGATTCTCATCCGGGGAAATTCATCCGAGCTCAAATGATAAATAATACTCGCTATCCCGTTGTGTCCTCCTCCGCTTCCGTCTCTCCTGACCCTTATTGTACCTAAGGGGATTTGAAAATCATCAGTTAATACTAATATGTCTTTGATATCTATCTCTTTTCTCTCAGCAAACTCTTTCACCGCTATACCGCTGTTATTCATAAAGGTGAGCGGCTTCAGCAGGCAAACATCTTCAGTCCCAACTTTGCCTTTGCCTTCATACCAGTCGCCTTTTCCGGGATTAAACTTTATTTTAAAGAACTCTGCAAACAGGTCAATCAGTATAAATCCGGCGTTGTGTCTTGTTAATTCATACTGCGAACCGGGATTTCCCAGTCCAGCTATCAGTTTCAATAGAAAAAAATATTATTAATGAAATATTATTTTTCTTTCTCGTCGTCGTCTTTCTTGGATTTTGATATTACTTCAGGTTCTGCAGCAGCTTCAGCGCCATCGGCAACAACTTCTTTTTCAACTGTCGGAGGTACCACCATCACAATGGATGCATTCTCATCATTGAGGATCTTAATGTTATCAAGCTTCAGATCACCGACTTTTACTGAATCGTTCATGTTCAATTCTGAGATCTCAACATCAATGTGAGATGGAATATTAGAAGGAAGACATTCAATATCAAGTTTATGAAGTATCTGCTGAAGAACACCGCCATCCCTTACACCCTGTGCATTTCCGATAAGATGTATGGAAACTTCGATTGTTATGGTTTCACCTTCTTTTAAAGCAAACAGATCAAAATGAAGCGGCTTATCCGTCACCGGATGAAACTGCACATCTTTTAAAATACAGCTTAATGTTTTGTCTTCGTCTATTTTAAGGTTAACAATGTGTGATTCGGTAGTGAAGATTATCGGTCGGAGATCAAGTTCTGCAGCAGCAATGGTAATGTTATCTATACCGTGACCGTAGTAAACTCCGGGGATCATACCCTTTTGACGCATTTGGTTGAGAGTTAATTCTTTATAATCCTCTCTTTTTTTTGCTTTTAAAGTGATTTCTGACATTTTATTAGAATTTATTGGTGAACTACAAAAATAGCTTTTATATGAAAATTAATCAATCGAATTCTTAATCAGGACAGGTATTTAAGATGAAAGGAGAATAACTGCTGAAGGTGAAAAATTTTGTACCGGGAGAGGGACTTGAACCCCCGACCTACGGATTATGATTCCGACGCTCTAACCAGCTGAGCTACCCCGGCATTTCTTTTGCAATATAAGTATGCAAATTACGTTTAATGATTTTCTAATTCAATACAATTTAAAGGTTTCTCGAGAAGAATAATTACATCGGTCCAAAATAAGGAAAAAACTTGCCACGAATTTCACGAATGATCCCGAATTAAAAATATTATATCACTAATTTTAAAAAAGAATTACCGTAAATTTATTTGGACATCCTATCTTTTCAAAAACATTTTGGAAGGCAATGAAGAATAATTGTTGAACATTATAAATTGATAATTGATAATTGATAATTGACTACGGCAGACTGTTTCTTTTACGAACGAACCATTCAAGACACATGAGCAATATAACGGCAGCAAGAAAATAAGGATTTACATTCAACTCAAAATTCCTTTTAGATCTGAATTCCGATCTGGCTTTCTCATCAAAATTCAAAAGAGCTTCATTTATCCCGTCTGAATTTAACCCCGAGAAATTCCTGCCGCCTGTCGCATTCTTAAGTGAATTCAAAACCGAATTATCAGCACGTGTAAGTCTGTATTCAAAATTGTTTTCACCTATTGCAAACCTGTTCTGAACGCTTTCGGCAACGTTATCTTTTGAGATCAGCTCAGCTTTGTACTCATAGTTACCATCGCTTTCAATGTTTATCTTTCCTTCATAATATTTATTTTCTTTTTTTGTAAGCTCAAGCTCTTTGGATATACCGTTCCCGGATATCTTAACTAAGATCTTCTCACCGCCCTGAATTTCAAAATTTGTTATTCTCGCCTGGAATTCAACATCCTCAAACTTTGAATAAACAGATTTTGTGGTTTCGATTACAAAATTCTTATTCTCTTTTTTATCGGTGATCGCGACGACAGAAGTAGTCAGCAGATAATTCAAAACTTCCCTTGCATTGTTCTTAGCCGGACTCAGCCGCCATTTATAAACTCCGTAAGGAAGAAATGCCGCAGATCTGTTCTTGTCAGTATTCTGAATTACAAAAGCCGGCTCTGAATTCCTTCCCATCAACAGAAGAGTTTCTGCGGAAGAATTGATCAGAAAGGAAGTTGATGTTTTGAAAATGTTAGGAAATGAATTTATAGAAGATATGAGCTCACCGTTCTTAAAGATCTCATTTTTAAGTGAAGCAAAGGTCTTGATCCCCGTTTCTTCTTCTCTGTCAGAGATACCGCCGATCTTCATTGGCAGCTTATTTTCAAACAGAGATAGTTTCTGCATATCCATATCGCGGCTTGTAAACATTATCAATGAAGCATTTCTTTTGTCAAGCTGTTCGCGTACTTCATTAAGGATCAAAGGATTTGTAACCTGCGTCGGGTATCCGATGAAAATAAAAGCGTCATAGCTTCCAAGATCCCCTGCCGCTCCTTCATAGAATTCACTTCCTGATTTCTGAGTGAGAAATGATGTCTCAAAATTATTTATTTTAAGAAGCTCTTCTTTAATGAATGCAAAGTCTGCACCCGGACCTCCTGCAATTGCAAGCACTTTAAATTTATTGCTTACAAACTTAATGAAGATCTCACTATAGTTATTCTTTAGAGTAATTTCATCTTCGGCTCCTTCTATCCCGATTTTATACTTGACGATCTTCTCAGTGTTTGACTGTACATTGAATGAAGCTTCATAGCTGTTCTTACCTTTCTCAACTTTCACATAACGCGTATCGAGGAGCTTGTCTTCTTCATAAAGATCTATTTTAATATCCCTGTCATAGTTGAATGAATTTATTTCCAGCTTAACAGGAACATTACTTTCAATGAAAGCTGTCTTATTGTAAAAAATGTTTTTGAGGACAAGATCATTTTTCTGAATTGTGTCGCCTGTAAGTATATAATTGAACGGTACATTCAATGTCTTCACGGCTGTGACGGGGTTGCCTCCTTCATTGATAATGCCGTCTGAAACGATCGTTACGGATGAAAGATTTTTGCCTGAGAGCCTTCCGGGAAGCGAATAAATACTTTGCGTAAGGTTTGTTTTGAAATTGTTAATTCCGGTAAAGGGAATATTCTGAAGATCCTTCAATTCAATTTCCCTGTATAAATTTTCCGAATACAGAAAAAATAAATTCTCAGCATTCACTGAGACTTTGATCTTCTCTGCAATGATCTCTTTTATCTTCGCATCCCGGTTTTCAAGCAGAAGACTTTCTGAATTATCAATAAGAAAAACATTTACAGGATCTTCGGTTATCTTTTTTATGAATGATACTACGGGTGAAAGTAAAAGCAGGAAAAGAAAAAATAGTGAAAGAAAACGGAGGAAAGTAAAAAGTTTTTTCTGAAAATTTTCTAGACGTGTTTTTTTATAATAGAAATAAGAGATTACTCCGGCAAGGATAAGAGGAATGATGATGAATACAAAGCCGTAATCTGTTTTAAATGTAAAATCCAAACTTCAAACCAATAGTCTAATGATATGATAAATACTGTATGCCGCCCCATCTTACATCTTTACATCTACATAAATTGTTTCACGCATTTCGTTGATCCACTTTTCCATTTCGGTGTTTTCCTTGAAGGATACTGCAAACTTCTTTACCCTTTCATAATCATCTTCGATAGTAAGCTTATGTTCAGGATAAACCTTTCCTAATTTGTAGATCACATAGCCGTAGCTGATATCGCTTCCGAGTCTCAGTGGCTCTGTGATCTGTCCGGCGGAAAGTCCTTTAAGACTTACGACTGTCATGCTGTCAAGCTGTTCCATGCCAATCTTCCCAATATTTCCGCCTTTAAGTTTTGAAGCTTCATCCTCGGAATATTGCTTGGACGCTTCCTCAAAAGTAATTTCACCGTTTTCAATCCTTGCCTTCAGGTCTTTTAGAAAATTTATTGTTTCAAAATCAGAAGACTCAAACTTAGGAAACTTAATCAGTATGTGCTGACTCTTTACTTTATCTCCCAGCTTCTCATTAAGCTTAATTATATGATACCCAAACTGTGTTTCAACAACTTCCGATACTTCACCGGGATTCAAATTGAAAACGGTTTCTTCAAACTCTTTAACAAATGTGCCTTTACGCGCATAGCCAAGATCACCGCCCTGTATCGCTGACATTGAATCTGTTGAATTGCGTTTTGCAAGATCTGAAAAATCACCGCCTGCCTTTATGCTGTCAAGAATAAGCTGTGCAATCCTCTTTGCTTCGATTTTTTCAGCATCGCTTACCTTTCTTTCCATAAGGATCTGAGACAATTCAAACTCTTCGCTTACATCCGGAAGACTGTCACGGTATGTATTAAAAAAATCCCGTATCTCTCTCTCACTTACTTTGATACCGTTCTGGAATTTTCTTCTTTTAAGCTTCTCTACTTTTAAATTCTTCTGAAGGTCTTCTTTTAATCTGGCTTTGATCTTCGGTAATGACATTGAATATATTTCTTCAAGTCTTTCCTGTGAACCTACCTGATCGATAAGATTCTTTATTCGTCCTTCAAGCTCTTTGTTAACTTCCTCATCGGTCACCGAAATGCTGTCCTGTTCTGCTTTTGCAAGTATGATCTTGTTCGTCAGCATCTGCTGAAAGATCTGCTGGACAAGATACGGCGATATTTCCTGGATCTGATTCTGACTGGCATAGGATTCGATCTGATACTGAAACTCAGATTCTGTAATTATATCATTCCCCACTACTGCTATCACCTTGTCTCCTTCAGGCGCCTGTGTTTGTGCAGTCACCATTGCAGAGATAAATATTAATAAAATAACAGCAGATATTTTTATTTTTTTCAAATTCCCTTTTGTAAGTTTATTCTTTAAATGCTTCTATCAGTATAGCTTCGTTTACTTTTACGGGATACTTTTTCTTTAAGTTATCCACATATTCCTTTTCCATCTCCTTGAACTTTTCCTGCTGAAGAGTATTTGAAATTTCAGACTTAACCTCTTCCATTGGTCTGGTCACAACCTTGCCGCTGTCCATCGATGAATATTTATCTTTATTCTTATCATAATATGCCTGAAGATCTTCCGGAGTGATCTTGATCTTTCTCCACAATTCTTCCTGATCAACCTTGAAGCTGAGCAGTCCGTTTTCATACTCTGTAAGCTGCGCAATATATTCAGGATCCTTTTCAACATTCTCCTTCATTGCATATTTATACATGACAGGAGAGTCAGCCGAGCCCTCAATTATCTTTCTCCAGGTATCCGCATTTGATACGTTGGTAAGGTTATCCCGGTTCTTGCCGAGATAGGTTATGACATCCATGATCTTAATTTCACCGTCCTTATAAACAGCTACAATCTTAGACTTCTCATCCGTTGAAAAAATACTGTCGAGATTATATACGGATACGGGCTGTGTAGAGTCCATCTTGCTCATTATAAGAGCAAGAACATCTTCTTTAATTTCAAATTTGAAATCCTTCTTTGCCTTTTCCAGAAACTTTGTGTAATCTATTTTAAACTGAGGTCCTTTTTTGAAATCACCCTTCAGTGTTTCTTTTTGTTTGTCAAATGCTGGATAAGGTTTTATCTCTGTCACTTTAATAATATGCCAGCCGAATGGTGTTCTTACAAGATCAGATACTTCCCCTGCCTTCAACATAAAGGCAACACTGTCAAACTGCTGAACCATTCTTCTCCTGTCAAAGAAACCTAGATCACCGCCTTTTTGTGCTGAACCGGGATCTTCGGAAACTTCCATCGCAACTTTTGTGAAATCCTCACCGCTCTTTATTCTCGATAATACATCTTTAGCTTTTTGCAATGTTCCAAGTGAATCAACAACCTTCCCTGCACTGTCCTTCTTGTCCTGGATAAGAATATGCGAAGCTCTTACTCCTTCAACTCTCTTTTTCTTGTCTGTAAGCTTAACAATATGAAGACCAAACGAAGTTCTGACGGCTTCCTTTGTATATTCACCCGGTTTTAATTTGTAGATAGCGTCTTCAAATTCCGGCACTGTCATCCCTGCGGTAAAATAATACAGATCCCCGCCGTTTTGCTTTGCGGAAAGATCATCTGAAAATTCCATCGCGACCTCTGAAAAATCCGCTCCTTCCTTCAATTTTTTTAAAGCATCGGCTGCTTTCTGATATGCCTTAATGGAATCTTCCGGAGAGTAATTCTGCATTGGAAGATTTATTAATATGTGAGATGCTCTGATCTCGTATTCTTTTTTATCATAAAGGTCTTTTATCTTCGGCTCAACGATCTCCTTGTCAATTAAAAATGAAGTAATGAAATTTTCCTTATACTGTTTGAGATCAGTCTGAATATCATCGGATTTAAGCAGATCTCTTTCCCTGGCGTCCTTTACTTTCAGTCTGAACTTCACCAGAAGATCAAGAAATTCTTTTCTCTTTTCCATATCCGAACTTTTAGCGGAATCAAGATTGTTAACCGTCTTCATATACTGCTTTTCGTAATCATCAAGATAGATCTTCTCATCACCGATCTCGGCGACTACCTGCTTTTTCTTGGATGAACAGGCGACAACCACTATTAATAATATTATTGAAAGGAAGGAAAGTATCTTTATAAATTTTTTCTGACTTTGCATTTAAATTTGATTATTGTTTTAAAAAATATCCTGCAATTATACTTAAATCGCTTTTCAATTTAAAGGTGAATCCAATTAATCGGTTTACCTACTTACATACGTCCAAAACAAACTTTTACCACTAAGACTCAAAGACACTAAGAAAAAAATCTTAAATTTTTTTACCTCTAAGACTCAAAGAAAAGATTTTTATAATTTAATCTTCATACGCATCTGTTAAAGTTTTTGCTTTTCTTTAAGCCTTCGAGGTTTTCCCGGCTCTGTTTTCTGATATGATCACTTACTGATTTGATTTAACCGAGGGTCTGAATTTCTTAACAGAAGAGTTTAACAAAAAAATTTCACTTGCGGTGAAATCAGTTTATTTCTTTCCACAAATCAGAGCTTCCTTTCCTTAATAATTTCAGTAAAGGTCTTCTTCGTAGTATTGCATTCGATCCATGAATAGAAATCAAAGTATTCGAATGCCTTTATTTCCAGTATGTCATCGGAAATGCTGTTAAGCTCTTTCCTCCATTCTCTGAAGATGAAAGTCTTATCGTCTGGTTTCTTTGCATTTATGAGCTTCCTGATATAAATTAGCGTGATAAGCTCAAATTTATTCAGCTTATTTTTATTGGAAAGGTAGCGCCGGGTGGACTTCATTATGTATTCGATAAGGTCATAATTCTCAAGCTGATAATGAACAAGTAGATTAAGTATGCGCGCAAAGCACTGTATGTCCTCACGTATATTGAGCTCTTTATCATTAATTATTTCATTTATCCATTTAAGGGAGTTTGTGTATTCACCAATTCCAAAATAAAGATAAGCTATATTATAAGAGAAAAGAACTTCCGATTCCTTGTTTATCTTTTCATTGAACTTCTTCAGCCCTTCCTTGATATCCTCAATAAGCAGAATGCCTTTTTCAAACTCACCTGTTCTCAGATATAAATTGAGTTCGGTATCATAGGAAGTTACAAATATCCTTGCCTGCATTGTCGGGGATTTCGTTTTAAGACCTCTGAGCTTTTTAATAGTAGCAAGAGCGTCATCATATTTTTTAAGCTCGATCTGCACCAGCAGAAGATTGTATAAGGAGGCAATATAATTATCTTCCTTCATCAGCAGAGGGTTTGCTTCATGAAGTCCGACAAGCTTTAGGCAATGAATAAGCAGATTCTTGTAGTCCTTATTGGTAAGATAATAGAGACCTTTAATGTTAAAATAAAAATTCTTTGCCAGAAAGGTCTGGGCTTTGTCTTCTGATTTGAGAAGAGGATGATTTATAATCTCGTTGAATTTCTTTAATTCTGTCTTATCCCTTATCTCACCCTGTTTTTTCCTGAGTAAAAAAGCTTTCATGGTAAGCTTCCAGTACTCATTGATGTTATTCATCTTTTCAGTAGTATCGGAATGCTCGTTATAAAATTCTATCAGACCTTTTTCATCTATGTCAGCGTATGAATTAGTGCGTGCCAGGATCTTTTCCCAGTCAAGAACCGCAAGTATCTGAGAATGTTTTTCGTAAGTGTAAGCGATCTTCTTTGCCTTATCCAGAAGCTTTCTGCATTGCCTGAACAGTGACTTGTCATAAAGTATCTGTACGTCGCGCAGTATGTCGATGAGCTCATTAAGCTTTGATTTATCAGCATGATACAATCTTAAGCTTTTTAAGATCGTATTGTATAAATAATTCTTTGCAACGTGAAGCTGGTTGAGAAATTTTTCTTTGGGAAATTTCTTCCTGATCAGGGTTTCATCGTATTCGGTCTGTGAATCGATCGCATCGAAAAGGCTTACATACTTATTATTGTCAGCCCCTTTTATATGCATCGTTGCAAATACTTTGAAATATCTTTTTTCAGAAGGGTCGAGAGACTTTATGAGCTGGAAGAGGTCGTCAGTGACTTTCATTCACGTTGAAATTTTTATTAAGTGTTCAATATTAAAATAATATATTTTAATTACAACTCTGTTTACCGAATCTGAAACCTACGGATCATTGAATTATTGTTTGGACATTGACATCGGGTAATCATATTTTTGAATCAGTTAATTAAACAACCAGTATCATTCAAATCAAAATTTAAAGTTAACTACCAAGGAGAAAGTAAAAAATTGACCAGAATAATTTTTCTAATTTTAATCGCGCTCGGTATCTCTTACTCTGAACTATCGGCGCAGATCATAGCTCCTTCGGGTCTTGAAGCGCAATCCGAAGACTCAAGCTATATCAAAGTAAAGTGGGATGACAACTCATCCAATGAAGACGGATTTTATATTGAAAGAACCCAATTGCCTTATTCGACCGGCTGGGAAATAATCGACGTAGTTACGCAAAATCGTGAACAGTATTTCGATTACTGGGTTACAAGAGGAATCAAATATTATTACCGTGTGTACGCTTTCAACGGTCAGGGAGTTTCCGGATATTCAAATGTTGACTCTACCATTCTCCAAGGTGATCCGAATGTGATACCTTCAACTCCGTCCAACTTAAGGACACTTGATATCTCTCCAACAAGCATTGAAATGGAATGGACTGATAACGCAGTGAATGAGAACGGATTCATCATTGCAAGAAAAGGTCCTGATGATATCTTCTTTCAATACATAGATACCGTAGCTGCTGATGTTCTCACTTATCAGGAAGTAGGATTGACTCCGGACAGAATTTATATTTACAAAGTATGCTCCTTTAATCAGCACGGAATTTCCGATTATTCAAATAATCTTTCGGCAAGGACTGAGAAAGGCACACTGGTTGTACAAAATCATCAGACCGTCCCTGTGATGTATTTTCTTAATCATAATTATCCCAATCCGTTCAATCCTGTGACAAACATTAAATTCGGGATAACGGGCAGAGCTTTTGTAAAATTAAAAATATTTAATTCGCTTGGAAGAGAGATCGAGACGCTGATCGGACAGAATTTACCCGCAGGAACATACGAAGTAACCTGGGACGCTAAAAATCATACAAGCGGAGTTTACTTCTATTCAATTGAAACAAACAGCTTCACCGAGATCAAAAAAATGATTTTAATCAAATAAATAAACATATAAAAAAAAATGAAAACTGTAAAAATTTTGTTCTGTGTTGCGATAATGATGCTAATGAGCACACTAACTTCGCAATTATCTTATTCAAGGATCATCAGCATCAGTGCGACATCAAACAACACATTTACACCTGCGAACGTTACCAATGCAGTTGTAGGTGATACAATCAGATGGACAAGAACCGGCGGAAGTCACACTACAACCTGTGACGGTCAGCAGGGTACCGTAAGACCGAACGGAGCAGCAGCATGGAGCGCGCCTCTGACATCAGGCAGCCCTACATTTACTTATGTTATAGCTGTTGCCGGAACATACAATTACATCTGTGAGCCGCATGCACCGAGCATGTCAGGAGTGATAATTGCAACACTTTCCTCGATAACACAGACGACACAGATCGTTAACGATTACAAGCTTTCACAAAATTATCCGAATCCTTTTAATCCTGTTACCAATATTAACTTCTCCATCCCTAATTCAGCGAAGGTAGTACTGACAATTTACAACGGCGCGGGTCAGGAAGTGGAAACACTGCTCAATGAAAATCTTACTCAGGGAAGCTACAGGGTAGACTGGAACGCAGTGAACTTTACAAGCGGTGTTTACTATTATAAGATACAGGCAGGTGAATTTGCAGAAACAAGAAAAATGCTTTTAATTAAATAGTGACTATTGTCACTATAGTTAATGAAACACTTTTTTATTATAAGGTAATAATTAATCATACAACATGGAAAAAGAAAATTATAACAGAAGGGATTTTTTAAAAACTTCTCTGAAAACAATTGCCATCGGCTCACTTGCCCTAAGCACGATTGACATTAAAAAATTAATGGCTGAAGCGGACGCTGATACAGCATCAAAAATAACCAAGGTTATAAATGTTGCAGATTATCCGGCGCTCGGAAGTGTCGGAGGCAACGCGGACATAGGAAAGGCAATGGTATTCAGGGCAGGTGAATCAAAGTTCACCACAATAAGCACTGTGTGCACTCATAAAAAATGTGATGTTGAATTCAACGGAAGTGATTTTGAATGTCCGTGTCACGGATCAACATTTACAAAGTCCGGAAAAGTTACAAACGGACCCGCTACAAAGAATCTCAAAAGTTATAAGACAAAATACAACGCAGCAGACAATACATTAAACATAAGCATGTAATTGGTAAAATAAAATAGCTTCATTTTATTTTACTCCTTGGAGTCCGGATTTAAGTAATTGAATCCGGATTTTTTTATTTGCATAAATTAAGTTAAAGTTTATGTCATAACTGACAGAAGAACAGATAGTTTTATTTAAAATTATCTTTGAAACTGATAATAAAGAGCGGCACGTGTATTGTTATTTATTCTATACAAATCATAAACAGAAAGGATTATTCATGTTAAGCAACAAAGTTTACGTATCAGTAATGTTAATATTAACAGGTTTTACACTCAGCGCTTATGGACAAAGTGATACATCAATGTTCGGAAAAATTCAAATAAAGGATGTCACAACTTACGAAGCACTCCCGGACGATATTCGCAACTCACTTGGAATGAGCTTCGATACTTATCTCAGGATAATGGAAGATCTTGGCAATAACGATTCGATAAGTTCACGCGATAACGCTCTGAAAGTGTTTGATCAGATGAGCACATTAATGAAAAATAATGTCATCGAAGATAACTGGAGAATGAGTGATGACAGGATGTCAATTTACAGGACTTTGATAGGAAATGCCACATCCTTAAATCAGCAAAGACTGCTCTTCAATGAACTAACCGGAATAATGACAAAAGTGATTGACAAGTACGGCATACCGGGAAGGACGATATATATGCTTCAGTCCGATGGTTCGCTTTCCGGCGGCAAAGGGAAATGGTTAACCGAAGGCATAAACGGATCAGATCCGTATTCGGGAATAAACGGCACAACTTACCCTGTAACGGTAATTCAGGGATGGAATTTTAGAAATTCGAAATAAATTTTAACAATAAAAATAGTGACGTGAGTATGAAACCTCTCGTCATTCAAAAAACCTGAAGGAGGCTTATAATGTCACAACCAACAGATCAAGAAAATAAAGACAACGAAAGAATACCGGACAGCGAATTTCCTACACCCAAAGAAGGCAAGAATCAACCAAAAAATCCCGAGATCGAAAGCATCCGGAATACTGATTTTCCTGAAAAGGAAAAAAACTTCGAAGGTGAGAAACGTAATGATGACCATCATCAGGAAACAAACGGAGAACTACCTAAGATAGGTCTTCATGAAGATGGTGAGATCAAAGAGCACACGGTGAGCGAAAAAGCAATGGAGGAAGAAACAGCGGGCGAAGCCGGGAGCGGAAATGAGCATGTGATCATTCCAAAAAGGATTGATACGCACAAAACTTCGTATGATGTTGTAGGAAAGAGCATTAAAAATCCAACGGAAAATCCCATAACACCGGATAATCAATAGAATATTTACATCGTCACAAGTCGATACATAAAGAACAGTAAGGAGAATTGAAATTCTTCTTGCTGTTTTTTTTTTGAAGGAACACTTGCACCATTCTTCCACTTATGAAATTTGATTCTTCCAAACATTCTCTGTAAATTATAATAATCTAATACATTAAAAGTTATGAGTGCCATAGAATTTCAATCCGACATCATCTGTCCTTTTTGCGGTCATAAAAAAACTGAAGTAATGCCTTCCAATGCGTGTGTGTTTTTTTATGAATGTGCCTTGTGTAAAAAAATAATAAGGCCAAAGCAGGGTGACTGCTGCGTGTTCTGCAGCTATGGAACAGTTAAATGCCCTCCTGTACAGTCCGGAAATGAATGCTGCTGAAGCTTTTTTATTTTGAATCTTTGGATTTAAAGATTTATGGATTTGGGATTTGGGATTTCAATTTTTGTGAAGTTTTGTTCTTAGAATAGTTCGATAACAGAGAAAATTACTTCAAAGTTAGTGTGATCTCATTAAATAAAGTTGAATTCTGGCTTATTATTTTTGGCACGGTGTTTGTTCTAATGAGAAGCAATTAGGATATTAAAATTAAAAAAATAAGGAGCGGTTTAAATGCATTTCGTAAAAATCAAAAAAGATTCCGAATTACTGAACGACACTTTTAAGACAATTTTTAACACACCCCTTTTTAACAACCGGGAAAATTTAAAGCCATCTAATTACACCCCAAAAGTAATGATAAGCGAAGATAAAGATAATTTCCATATCAAATTGGAGCTTCCGGGCATTTCAAAAGAGGATGTTAAGTTATCAGTAGAAAATGATGTGTTGTCAGTGACCGGTAATAAAAAGCAGGAAGCAAAAAAAGAGGAAACAAATCTGATAGTAAATGAGATCTATTATGGCGAGTTCAGCAGAACGTTTAATTTGTCGAAAGATATTAAAGTTGAATCGATCGACGCTGAATTCAGAGACGGAGTTCTAAACATTACTTTACCAAAGATAGAAGAAGCAAAACCAGTCGTAAAAGAAATCAACATAAAATAAATTTATAGCAACCGAAAATTATTTTTTAGTGCTTAAGCGGGGATGATGTAATTCGTCCCTGCTTATTTCTTTTTCGAAGAGCAAAAGATTTAAACCACAAAGACACTAAGAAAAGAAAAGATTTAAAAACACTATAAAGAAGAGCAAAAGATTTTATCAAAATATAAGATTTTTTCTTAGTGTCTTTGTGCCTTAGAGGTAAAAAAAATTAACATAGAAAATAATTAAACTAACCAATCAGCTTATTAAACCAGAAAGGAAAACATTTAATGGGTAAAATCATTGGAATTGATCTTGGAACTACAAATTCCTGCGTAGCAGTAATGGAAGGCAACGACCCTGTTGTAATACCGAATGCCGAAGGCGCAAGAACAACACCTTCAGTAGTGGCATTTTCAAAGAACGGAGACAGGCTTGTGGGAGACCCTGCTAAGAGGCAGGCAGTTACAAATCCAACCAACACTTTATTTTCCATAAAGAGATTTATGGGAAGAAGATTTGATGAAGTAACAGAAGAGATAAAGAAAGTCCCTTATAAAATTGTTAAGGGTGAAAATGATACAGTAAGAGTTGATATCGATGACAAGGGTCAGAACAGAGTTTATTCACCGCCCGAGATCTCAGCAATGATACTTCAGAAAATGAAGAAGACGGCTGAAGATTATCTTGGACAGCCGGTCACTGAAGCAGTGGTAACTGTTCCGGCGTATTTCAATGACGCGCAGAGACAGGCAACAAAGGACGCGGGTAAGATCGCAGGTCTTGATGTTAAGAGAATTATAAACGAACCGACAGCGGCAGCTCTTGCTTACGGTCTGGAAAAAAAGAAAGCGAATGAAAAGGTAGCAGTATATGATCTTGGCGGCGGAACGTTTGACGTTTCCATACTTGAACTAGGCGACGGAGTATTTGAAGTGAAATCGACTAACGGTGATACACACCTTGGAGGAGACGATTTTGATCAGGTGCTTATTGATTATCTTGCGGACGAATTCAAGAAGAAGGAAGGCATCGATCTCAGAAAAGACGCGATGGCTTTGCAAAGACTGAAAGAAGCTGCTGAAAATGCGAAGAAGGCATTGTCTTCAAGCTCACAGACAGAAGTTAATCTTCCATACATTACAGCGACAGCAGACGGTCCTAAATTCTTACTTGAAAATATTACAAGAGCAAAATTTGAATCGCTTATAAGCGGACTTGTTGAAAAGACAGTCGGACCGTGCAAGAAGGCAATTGAAGATTCAGGTTATAAGGTAAGTGAAATTGATGAAGTAATACTTGTCGGAGGTTCGACCAGAATTCCATTAGTACAGGAAACTGTGAAAAATTTATTTGGAAAAGAACCTAACAAGAGTGTAAATCCTGATGAAGTTGTAGCCATCGGCGCAGCGATCCAGGGTGGAGTTCTTGCAGGAGATGTTCAGGATGTGCTTTTACTTGATGTTACACCATTGTCACTTGGAATTGAAACTCTTGGCGGAGTAATGACAAAGCTTATTGAAGCAAACTCAACCATTCCGACAAAGAAGTCACAGATATTTTCAACTGCTTCTGACAATCAGCCATCAGTTGAGATCCACGTGCTTCAGGGTGAAAGACCAATGGCAAATGATAACAGGACACTCGGAAGATTCCATCTCGACGGCATACCGCCTTCACCGAGAGGAGTTCCACAGGTTGAAGTTACATTTGATATCGATGCAAACGGAATTCTGAATGTTGCCGCTACTGAAAAGAATACAGGAAAGCAGCAGCAAATAAAGATCACACATTCTTCGGGATTATCCGAATCTGAAATCGAGAAGATGAAAAAAGATGCGAAGGAACACGAAGCTGAAGATATGAAGAAGAAAGAAATGATAGAGATGAAAAATCAGGCAGACTCAATGATATTCCAGGGTGAGAAACAGTTGAAGGAATTTGAAGGAAAGCTTACCCCTGAGATCCGTTCGAGAGTGCAGCTTGCGCTTGACAGACTCAAGGATGCCGCTAAGACTGATAACGCCGGCACACTGAAAACCGCGATGGATGAATATAACACAATCTGGAATGAAGCATCTTCACAGATGTATTCACAGACTACAGGTGATGCAGGACAGCAAGGTCAGGCAGGATCACAGCCGGGAGAAGAGCAAGCAACACCTCCGGGAAATGACGCCAATGTTGAGAATGCGGATTTTGAAGTTGTGGATGATAAGGATAAAGATAAGAAATAGAACGTGAAACGTGAAACGTGAAACGTGAAACGTGAAACGTGAAACGTGAAACGTGAAACGTGAAACGTGAAACGTGAAACGTGAAACGTGAAACGTG
>JAWXBH010000203.1:0-3316 GCA_034439935.1 bacterium | reverse complement strand
CAATAATACTTTTTCTTAGAAAAAATTTACATATCGGCAATAATCTTAAAATAAGTACTGTAAAAATCATTCCGATCCAAAATATTCTCGCAGTTAAAAACAAAAAAGCCCGCTGATTATCAACGGGCTCTTGTTTTAAAATCTAGAAGTCTTTTAACTTTTAACTATTTACAAATCAAATCCGAACAGCATACCGAAATAGAAATTCCAGTCCTTGCCATAAGTGACAGGCTTATTCTGGAATGTCTTTGTGAACTCATCAAAGCCATACGCGGCGTCAAAGAATATACTCGTCGGAAACACATAGAATGAGAACGCCTGAAGGCGTAACTGAGCACCGATGTCTTTCTTGAACTGGTTCAGCTTTGTCGCGTCGCCGTCCCACGCATTACCAAAGTCGCCGTAAATTGAGAAATAAAGCTTGTCGAGATATAATGGAGAGAGGCGAAGATCAATATTGGTAAATACTGGCATGCGGTATGTCAGATTTGCGACTGCAACTCGTCCGCCTCCGAGTGAATAGAATGGATAACCTTTCATTCCCGGAAGACCGGAGGCATAAAAATTATAAAAATCATCAGTCGGAGGTCCGAAGATAGTCGCTCCGTGAAGCTCAAGTGTGAGCGAGTGTCTGTTCTTAAAAAGACCTATACCCTGAGCAAGCTTTACATCGAGCTTATTAAGTCTCCTTGTTTCAAAATCAGTGGAGATGGTCCCGTCCTGATTGACAATAAGAGAAGGGTTTATTTTACTGATCTCATAATCGTATCGTATGTCAACTTTTCTGCTGATCGGATTAATATCGGAATTCTTGCCGGGCAATGTAACATCATAATCATAAGTGAAAGACAGGTCGTGAGCTTTGAAATATGTTTCGCGTGATGAACGGACAGATATCCCGCTCTGCGGAATTGCGAACGCGTCAATGTCGTAAGAGTAATTTGAATATGAATATCCGAGCTTGAAATTGTGATCGATATTGATCGCATTAAATGCCATTCCGAAATCAAATGAAAGAAGATCGTATGTAATGCCTACATTAATTGTATCAATTCCCGCTATAAGATCTCCGTCAGATTTTCTTGTGACATTGTATCCGTCAAGTGTCAGCTTCGGATTAAAATTGAGTTTCTTTGTAAAGAAATCTTTGAAGAATGGAAATCCATTGTCATACTGAAACTGCATGAAGAGATCTCTCTCACCTTTTATGTTTATTGAAGCTCCGCCGAATATCGAAAACCTGTTTATCATTTCATTTGAAAAGAAATACAGACCCGGTTTTATTGATTCAAGAAAATTGAATTTGTCTTTTCTTTTATAAGTATCGAATCTTATCACAGGAACGAATGACAGGCTTGTGAATAAGCTCTTGTATGGCTTTCCAGAAATCTTTGTAATTCCCTTATCATTAAAATTTTTCAAACCTTTCCAGTCATAATCACTTCCCGAAGTCAGAGAATCGTTTGAAGTATATTTTTCAATTAAAACATCTGGCTTTATGTAAGAGCCGATGGTTGCAGGATCACTTTCGGAATAATTTTTTAATAATGCGATTTTGTATCCGGTGGAAGTATAAGATGCAAATGTCAAATCGCCGTTGTTATTGACCGAAGGCATGAATGCTCCGCCGGTAACATTAGTGATCTGTTTCACGTCCTTTGTTTCAGTATCCATTACATAAACATTGAATATGCCTGTCTTATTGGATGCGAAAAATAATTTCTTTCCGTCTTTGGAAAATACAGGAGTTCTGTTATCGACACCGTTTTCTTCAATTATAATATTGAACGCTCCGGTTGCGACATCTATCTCAGCGATCTTTCTTGAGTCTTCCAGTGAAAAATCAAAAACAATTTTCTTACCATCGGAAGAAAACTTCGGGTTATAAACAGCTTCACCATCCTTGAAAAAAGTGAGTGACTTTATGTTCTTTCCGTTTGCGTCAGCGGTCTTAAGATTTAACGTACCGTCTCCATTGACAACGAAGCAAATTGAATTTCCGTCAGGTGAAAACGAAGGAGCATAAGCCCGCAGATCTTCTGTCAGCTTCTTTTCCTCTTTGGATTTAACATCAAGCAGGTAAAGATCGAAGACAGTCTTATGATGAATTGTAGGTGGAGAATTTCTTTTCGCGTAAATAATTTTCTTTCCGTCAGGATGCCATGAGTAATTGGTTGATGTTGGAAAAGTCAGATTTTCACTTTTCTTTGTATCAGTATTATAGATGAACAGCCCTGTGCTTCCGTAATCAAAATCCTGATTTGAAAGATAAGTAATTGATTTGCCATCAGGAGAGAACTGCGGAAAATAATTTGCAAAGCCGGTCTTCTCAATTATATCACCCTGTATAAGATTGCTTTTTACATTTACCATACGCATTGCATAGTCTCTTTCAAGATACGCTTTCCATTCATTATACATTTGCTTCCCGTCAATGCCAATCGCTTTTTTTACCGCGCGGTCCATGCTGAAATTTGTGAAGTCACCAAGATTACTGGAAATTTCCTTTAGCTTGTCTTCGCCGTATTTTTCCGCAATGTATCTTGTCAATGCGAATCCGAGATTATAAATTGATTCCGCCTTAAGACTTGTGATGGAAGAGAACTGTCCCATTTCACCCCATGTAAGCAAATTATTTCCTTCAATTGCACTTCGCAGTATCATGTCACGATGGGCATCCCAGTATTCATAAGAAAGCTGCTGTCTCTGATACTGCGCTGTTCCTTCTGAGAACCACGCAGGAACTCCAACACCGGACACCGGATAGGATACGATCACATTCGGATAACCATAAAGGACATCAGGTCTGATCTCATTTTCGTAGCCGAGCCACTGCAGATAAACAGCCGGGACTTTCCTTCCATACTTTAATGCGGACTGAACCTGAACAGCGTGAGTGAATTCATGAGTTACAACATTCCGCAGCCAGTTGTGTGTGCCTCTGAGATCATAATCAAGAGGAGTAGCATAGATCTCGATTCTGTTACCGAAGTAATCAGTAGCACCGTTTGCAATATCTGAAACATCATTTACCACGAAAGTAACTTTTTGGTCGGGCTCATAGTTGTAAAGCGACGTTATAGGTCCGTAGATATCCTCGACTATCTTCGCAATTGTGTTTGCTGTTCTTTCGGTGCCGGTATGATAAACAATATTGAAGTGTTTTGTTTCAATTGTAAACCAGTCAAGCTCAGGATGTGACTCGAATTGTGAAAAAGAATTTTTTACGGGAGCTAAAATTGTAATAATAGCAAATAGAGAAAAAAACAGAATTTTAATCTTAAACATTGAATATTAATTTGTTAATAATTATAAT
>JAWXBH010000202.1:0-5058 GCA_034439935.1 bacterium | reverse complement strand
TGTGAAGACAGCCGGTTATTATACAGTTAACTTCAATGCTTCAAACTTAGCAAGCGGAATGTACTTCTACAGAATTAATGCAGAAGGAAACGGAAACAACTTTGTATCAACAAAGAAAATGGTTCTTATCAAATAAGATAAGATCTTGATAGGGTTATTGTTTAAGACCGGAGCTTATACTCCGGTCTTTTTTTTTGAAAGAACCAGAAAATTAACTTAGTAATCTTTCCCCTTATACAAAAGCATTAGCTTAAAAAACTACAAATAGAAATCTACGTTTGAACAAATTATTGTTTGTCTTTTTAAAATCAGGGAAAGTAATTTACGAGATAATGTAACGTAAAATCTACTGACATAACTTTTTCGTTAATTAAAATATCCCCAACATTTCACAACTAAATTTAAAAAGGAGCTATAAATGAAAAACATTATCACAGCTACAAAAATTTTTTTCAGCTTTGTTTTAGTTTTTACGTTTTTCAAATTTTCAAATGCTGCTATCTATGAGTTTAAGCAGACATATTCCGGAGCACAGGAGAATCCGCCCGTAATTACTAACGGCACCGGAACAATTACCGGAACATACAATGATGTCACAAATTCATTAAGTTTTACATCTACCTTTAGCGGTCTTACCGGTACAACAACTGCGGCTCACTTTCACGGTCCGGCTGCTGTCGGAGCGAATGCTGGTGTAGCAATTGGATACGCTTCCTTTCCTCTTGGAGTAACCTCCGGAACATATTCCAATACATACACGTTGACGGCTGCACAAGAGACACAATTTCTCAGTAATCTATGGTATTCTAACATTCACACAACATTCGCAGGTGGCGGCGAGCTCAGAGCTCAGGTTTTACCTAAATTAAGGACTCTTAATCTAACTTACATTATTGAAGGATTTTATGATGTAGGATCAAATTTAATGGTGAGCGATCTTGTAACTGTAAATCTTAGAAATTCAACCTCACCCTATGCACTTGTTGATAACAGTACTGTTACTTTATCAACATCAGGAAACGGTATAGTTTCATTTGGCGGAGCTTCTGTAAGCGGTGTACCATATTATGTACAGGTTCTTCACAGGAATGCACTTGAAACCTGGAATGCTGCTCCTGTAAGCTTTGCTGCAAGTACATTAGCATACAATTTCACTACATCAGATGCTCAGGCATTCGGAAACAACTTGGTATTAAAGGGTACAAAGTATTGCGCTTATAGCGGTGATCCGAATGCAGACGGTTCAATAGACGTAACTGACATCGTTGGCATATTTAATGATGCAAGTAATTTTGTCAGTGGTTATGTTATCACCGATCTTACAGGCGATGATTTCGTAGATGTCGCAGATCTTTCGGTCGGATATAATAATTCTATTAATTTTGTCGGCGTTCAAATACCATAATCAGGTTTTATATTACCATTTAGTTTATGCCGGAAATGACATCTGTTGTTTCCGGTATTTTTTTGTATCTGAATCAGAACATTATTAAGTTCTGCGTAGAATCATCTGAAATGATACCTGAATGTAATCAGCTTATGTAACTGCAAAATTAAATAACTTCAGCAAATTTTCCCACTGACCCAATGTATACAAAAAAGGTTTACTTTTATAAAAAAAAAATCCTATATTTACAGCTCCCAACTACTTGTCGTGTATACAATAATCCCAAAGTATTATATATACAATACTTAATAAAAAAGTTTGCCTCTTTTGGCAGCCATTTTTTTAATTAAACCACAATTTTATGAAAATAAAATTATTAATTGTATTATCATTACTGTTGCAATCCCCGCAACTTTTCCCTGCAGATTCCTACATTTACAGAGGTGAAAGAGTTATACTTGAAGCAAGAAAGGACAAGCTTGCAGTAATTCTCAGGAATAATTTTTCAGAAAACACTGCCAGGGCAACACTTCAAACTTTTTTCAGTAGTCAGGCAGAGATTAAAAAAGTTTCCGGAAACGTGTTTCTAATTAATTTTACAGTTCCAAGATCTAAAGCAGAGATAGATAATTATCTGAATTCTCTAAATCAACTTACAGTAGAAATAAAATTTGCTGCAAATGTGTACTACGGTTCATCAAAAAAGGTCTCACAGATTGTGACTGACAAGTTTATAGTTAGATTAAGAAATTCCACCGATATAGAAAAACTGAATATACTTAACCTTCAAAATAGCTGCTCAGTTGTCAGCAACTATAAAGATGGCAAAAGTTTTCTCATAGTTTCAAACGCTGAAATTCCAAAAAATGCGCTGGAGCTTTCCGCTATTTATTTTGCTTCCGGAATTTTTGAGTATGCGGAGCCGGATTTTATTTATCCTGAGGGCTGCCTGCTGCTTTCAGTTCCAAATGATCCGCTTTTCTCTACTCAGTGGGGACTTAAAAACTCCGGTCAGCTTCTACAAACCGGAAGCTCCTTTTTACTTCAAGGCGACTTCCCCACTGTTACCGGCATTCCCGGATCTGATATGAATGTAGATTTGGCATGGGATATAACTACTGGTTCGCCCAATGTAAAGATAGGAGTAATTGACTCCGGTATTGATTCATCACATATTGATCTGCAGGCACCGGGACATTTATTGCCCGGCTATGATGCGTTTACAAATACAAACAGTTCAGCGGTTGATGTTTTTAATCACGGAACTTCAACTGCAGGGCTTATAGGCGCAGTGCAGAATAATAATATAGGAATTTCGGGTGTTGCTCCGAATTGCGCACTTATGTCAATCAGCATATTCGATGTTAATGGAAGCACTTCCAATTCAATAATAGAAAGAGCTTTTGATACTGCTGTTGCCAGGGGAATTGATGTTCTGAGTAACAGTTGGGGTGGCGGGACACCAAGTCAGATAATAACAGATGCAATTGATAATGCTGCCATTAATGGAAGGAACGGTCTGGGGTGTATTATATTTTTTGGCTCGGGTAATGACGGCAATAATCCTCCTGTTTATCCTTCGGTATTACCTAACGTTATATGTGTCGGAGCTTCAACACCGCATGACCAAAAGAAAGCACCGGGAACCGGGAATCAGTTCTTCTGGGGCAGTAATTACGGCTCGGATAACATAGGTGATCTTGATCTTGTGGCTCCTACAAATTGTCAGACTTTGTCTCCGGGAAATGCATTTGAACCTAATTTTTGGGGAACCTCAGCCACCTGTCCTAATGCCGCAGGAGTGGCTGCATTGATTTTATCTGTAAATACATCGCAGTCAAGACAGCAGGTCATTTCAAATTTGTTAAAGGGTTGTGATAAAATTGACAACGTGCCTTATCATGCAACCAAAACCTATGGTAAATGGAATAATTATTACGGCTATGGCAGAGTTAACGCATACAACTCAGTAATGCTGGCTTCAGGACAGGATATGACGCCTCCTTCAATTAACCATACGAATGTATCATCACATAAAAGCACTTACCCTACAGTAGTTAAAGCAGAAATTACCGATGAGAACGGCTCACCCGTTCCTTCTTCCGGTAACAATTCACCGAAACTATTTTTTAAGATAAAAAAAGGTTCAGGAAGCTGGTCTGCGTATGATTCTATAAATTCATTTTCATCTACCGGAAATGAATTCACATTTAAGATCCCGTCACAGGGCTGGGAGACAGAAGTCTACTATTATTTAAGAGCAAGAGATTATTCAGGAAACGAGACAACTTTTCCAAAGCATGCTCCGCATTCTTTCTGGTTATGCTATTTTACTGTTGGAAACATAACTGCGGAAACCAAAAAGGTTTCATCATTTTCCGGGGCAGACTTTGGACCGACTCTTTCTCCTTCGGTAAATTTCGGAAGCTTTAAGATACTTCATGCAAAAGTGAAGATCTATATGAGGCATACCTGGCTTGGAGACGAATCCATACAGATATTCGCTCCGCTCACTGACGCAAACAATAACCGCAAATGTCTTTTTGCAAATAATGGTGAAGATATGGATAACATAACCGGCGCTAATGTTACTGATTCGAGCAGTCAGTGGTGGATACAGGGCACGCCGCCGTATTTAAATTCAACTTATAAACCTGATTATACACTTACCGGACTGAATGGTCAGAACGCGAGCGGTAACTGGCGTATATTGCATTTTGACCGGGCTATTGGTGATTATGCTTTTTTTGACAGCGTCAAGATCACTCTTTGTAAGACTACAGGAACTACAAGCTCTTCAGTGAGACTCAACAGTCATGCTGATTCGATCATACTCTTTGATTCATCTTCATTCCCGAATTCTTATGATAAGAACTTTTATCTCAAGAATTCCGGAACGGCAAATTTAACCTTATCTAATTTCACTATCACCGGAACATATTCGTCAATGTTCTCCATTATTAACACACCACCCTCAACAGTTACACCGGGTGACAGCGCATTATTCAAAGTAAGGCTAAACACTAATGCGGGGCGATCCGCAGGCGGTGACGGCTCAATTGAAAATGCTGCATTGAGCATACAGACCAATGATCCGTCAAAGAGCTTTTTTAAGGTATCACTGCAGACTTCCGATTCATTGAATTCGAGTTTAAAAATTTTACAGTTGACAGCAGTGATAGAAGGGCTATATAATGCACAGACAAATTCAATGGTAGCCGATACAGCAACAGTTTCATTGAGGAACTCCAACTCACCTTATGCTCTTATTGAATCATCTAGTTCAAAACTGAACACATCCGGAGCAGGATCTTTTGATTTCAATGATGCTCAGAATAATACTAATTATTATTTAGTCATCCTTCACAGAAACGCGCTGGAAACGTGGAGCGCAACCGGTATAAGCTTCAGCGCTTCTGTTATGAATTATGATTTCACCAGTTCTGTATCACAGGCATACGGCGGAAATCTGGTTCAGAAAGGAAACGAGTATTGTTTATACAGCGGAGATGTAACCGGTGACGGTGCAATAGACGTGGATGATGTTACCTCTGTTTATAATTCATCTCAGACATTCAGCTATGGCTATATTCCTCAGGATATCAATGGTGATAATTTTATAGATGTTTCGGATCTGATAATCACATATAACAATAACATTAAATTTATAT
>JAWXBH010000201.1:0-10290 GCA_034439935.1 bacterium | reverse complement strand
CTAAAATCTAAAATCTAAAATCTAAAATCTAAAATCTAAAATCTAAAATCTAAAATCTAAAATCTAAAATCTAAAATCTAAAATCTAAAATCTAAAATCAAAAATATCCTTCACGTTTTCTGTCTTCCATTGCAGTATCAGATCGCTTATCATCCGATCTTGTTCCTCTCTCTGTCTGCCGCGAAGCTGAGACTTCACTGATGATATCTTCCATTGTTGCAGCTTCGGAAATTACAGCGCCCGTACACGTCATGTCTCCGATCGTGCGGAATCTTACTCTCATCATTTCAGGATCTTCATTCTCTTTAAGCTTCATAAAATCAGAATATGCGAGTATCGCTCCGTCACGATGTATGATAAGTCTTTCGTGAGTAAAATAAAGACTTGGCATCCGGATATTTTCACTATGAATATATTGCCAGACATCCATTTCAGTCCAGTTGCTTATCGGGAACACCCGGAAATGTTCGCCGGGATTCTTTTTCCCGTTAAATAAATTCCAAAGCTCCGGGCGTTGATTCTTTGGATCCCACTGACCGAACTCGTCCCTGTGTGAAAAAAATCTTTCCTTCGCTCTTGCCTTCTCTTCATCTCTTCTTGCACCGCCCATTGCCGCATCGATCTTGTACTTCTCAAGTGTTTCAAGTAAAGTCACTGTCTGCAAAACGTTTCTGCTCGCATTCAATCCTGTTTCCTCTTTCACTTTTCCCTGATCAATGGAATCCTGAACAAGCCCTACAATAAGCTTTACTCCAAGCTCGCTGATCATTTCATCTCTGTAAACAATTGTCTCGGCAAAGTTATGTCCGGTATCAATATGTATCAGCGGGAATGGGATCTTCGCCGGATAAAATGCCTTACGCGCCAGGTGAGAAAGTATTATTGAATCTTTTCCACCGGAGAAAAGTAAGGCAGGTCTTTCAAACTGAGCTGCAACTTCCCTTATAATAAATATGGATTCTGATTCCAGTTCTTTTATGTAACTTAAATTATAATTTTCCATTAATTCCTTAAGCTTAATCTTGGTTCGATGAATTTCATTAATAAGTCAACTGATTCTTCAGGAGACATTTTATTTGTGTCAATTACTATCTCCGGATCTGCGGGTTCTTCGTATGGGGAATCAATGCCGGTAAAATTTTTAATTTCACCTGAGCGTGCCTTTTTGTACAAACCTTTCACATCCCTGTCTTCACAGACATCGAGTGAACATTTTACAAAGACCTCAATAAAATCATTGCTGTCCAAAAGTTCACGTACTGAATTTCTTTCAGCACGGAAAGGAGAAATGAATGCAGTCAGAACAACAATTCCCGAGTCAACAAACAATTTCGAAACTTCCCCGATCCTTCTTATATTTTCCTTCCGGTCTTGCTCAGTAAAGCTAAGATCTTTATTGAGCCCGAGCCTTATGTTATCTCCGTCGAGAAGATAAGTAGGGATCTTCTTTTCAAAAAGTTTTTCCTCGAGTTTGTTGGCTAATGTGGATTTTCCGGAACCGGACAATCCCGTGAACCAGATGACAAATGATTTATTACCTGATAACTGATTCCTGTCTTTCCGTGAAATTGTCTGATCCTGGGGTGTGATGTTAAGAACGCTCATTAAAATGTTATGTCTGTGTCTGATTTTAATAAAAATAACCTTATTAAATTTTTATTACAATGAACATCTTTTGTATTGGTGATCAATTGTGTAGTTAAGCAATCGCGGGAGACACAACGGTAAAATTTTAATACTGTGGACCTTCCCATTACTTGTCATCCCCGCGTGCTTCTGGCGGGGATCCATTCACTATTCATTAGCGTTACTCTGGCATTCCTAAAATGTATTGTTAAGAGTTTACGCCTTTGAATGGATTCCCGCTCAAAAAATTGCGGTAATGACAAACTGGGTATTTTAAAATTATACAAAAGCTCTCTCCGCTTTATCCCCGCAATGGAATACTTCGAATTTTATATTTAAGCAATCGCGGGAGACACAGCGGGGACGGAGCGTATTTTTATTACAAGGAACATCTTTTGGATTGGGGATTTGAAATTTAAAGATTTATGACTTGCAAACTAAACAATTTATTAATTATTTAATAAAAATATTTCTCACTAAGCTTTTGCACCTTAATTAAGGATTACAAATTGAAAATTATAATTTTGTTTGTTTGGCTATTAATCCTATCAATTTCCCCGGGTTGTTTCTCACAAGACACATACAATCCACAGTAGCTCGGTTCTAAAATTACAAAAAATCAATTTCAAATCAATTCATCAGGCAGGGAAAATTATTTTGCTTTCGGGCTTTTTACTAATGAGGATGTATTCATAGATGCCGCAATTTATAATCCTGCCGGTAATAAAATCATTTTGTATAAAAATCTTGGCAATGGATATTTCTGTCAGTTTAAAGAATTAGATTCAAAGAAAACTATTTTAAGAATTGAGCCCTCAAAGCCGGATCAGTACAATTATTTAATGCCGGTGAATCCGGGGCTTAACATAATTTATTCTGATCAAACCAATGAAGTTGTTTCAAACAGAACATTAAACAATCTTAATAATAATACTATTTCAAAAGCTCTGTACAGAAGCTTTCTCGAAGAACCGAAAGTTTTTATTTATACACTGGATTTTCTGGAAGTTTGGAGAAGCGAGCGCAACGGTCAGGCGCAGTATACGGTTACGCCAGGTGATATAGGTAATGACGGAAACAATGAATTGGTTTATACTTTTTTTCCGGTGAATGATACACAGGTGGTTCTCAGGCCTACAAGAATTGTTGTGTTTGAATCTTACGGAAATAATCTTTACCGCATAGACTGGAATACACTTCTTACCGAAGGTGGTAATAATGCATTCCCGTTTATTATGGATCTGGACAGGGACGGAAATAAGGAATGTATGGTCGGCTCATATACTCCTGTATTCAATGGTCTTGCTTATCATCACATGGAATGCACGGGTCAAGGGAAACACTGGTTTTATTTATCTGATATAAATTTTCCGGGTGGAATTAGTGATATCACCGTAAAGGATACAATGTATTTCATTGATTCACTTCGTAACTCCGGAGTATGGGCATGCTTCTCAAATCCATCCAATCCCGGAATTGTTACAAGCATAAGACAATTTATGTTCAGGCAAAAAAACTTTTACGGGTTTAATTTTTATTCATCTCCACCGACGATTGAACTCGGCGGTTATGTATATGATATAGATGTAGAAGACATCGACAAAGACGGAAAAGATGAAATCATAATCGGTGATACTCAGGGACCGTCTGATTTTGTAAATTATCTGGATTCAACAGGTTCTTCATCAAACTGGGGATATCAACTAAAGGAGATAACGCCAAATGCTCCCGTTTCGGGGGGATGGATACTGATGAAGGATTTTGATAATGATAACACAAAGGAAATCACAGTATGCGGAATCGGATATGGCACCGGTTCAATCGGCGTGATCAAACATACAGGCAGTCCAGGTCAAAATCAGTTTTCGACAATGTGGTGGGATACGACTCAACTAGCACGGATTCCAAATCTTGGAATAGATACCGGAAGAGTTGACAACTTTCTAACATTGGTATTCTCAGCTCCTAAATTGACCTTTGCCACGTATATAGAAAATATTAATATGTTTAAAAAATCAACGAATTATCAATATGACAAAATATTTTTCCAAAAATTAGATTCAACATTATTTTTCAGACCTTCATTATTTGATATTGATGAGGACGGTAAACTAAATATTTTAACAACTGCGGGTTATGGATTACACGTTTGAAATAAATAACTTCAAAGTCACAAAGAAAATGCTCTACATAAAGTAAAAGATGACCTTATCAAAGTTTTGCAACGGCTGCAGAACACTGAGAAATATTACAGTTTTCTTTCTCTGTGTTTTTGCTGACCGTTTTGTAAGTTTTTTTTAAAAATCTAAACCTGAAGCATCTCGTCCGATGTCCCCCGCTTAACTTTAACTCATATTTTCCGTATTTTTGTTAAAACAAATCAACTTCACATTGGAGAAAGAAAGCATATTCAAAAAAGTATACGACTTCTATTCAAATGATTTCACTTCACAGGAATTCGAAAAGCTGATCCTTAAAGAAACTCCCACACGTTACAAGTATTATCTCAAAAGTATGAGCAAGCCGCGTCAGCATAAAAATAAGTTTGTTGAAATAGGTTCATTCATAAAAAATCTTTCTCTCGCATTTCTCCGCAGACTCTCACCTTTGATCAGAATAATTTACAGCGTGTTAGTATTTGCTTTTATAATCTCATATTTCAAAGCAGACTGGAATCTTGCAGTGTTCTCTTTTGTAGTGATGAATCTATTGCTCGTGTTTGAAGTTGCCGATAAGCTTACAGCCCGCGATGAACTTGATGTCGCGCGGGACGTTCAGACAAGTCTGATCCCACTTCACTCGCCCGAGGACAATAACTTTTCCATTTCATGCCATTATGAGACAGCAAAGGAAGTCGGAGGTGACTTTATAGATTTTGCCAAAAAAGCAAACGGTTCATATTATATAGCCATCGGTGATATATCAGGCAAAGGAATGTCCGCGGCTTTGTACATGGTGCAGGTCAGACTTTTGCTCAGGCATATCGCGGAGTTTTCGGAAACGCCGAAGCAAACCCTTGTTTCACTTAATAAAAACATGTTCAAACATATCAAAAAAGGATTGTATCTGAGCGCAGTGCTTGCTGAGGTCTGCGGACGTACGCTTAAGATCTGCCGTGCAGGTCATAATCCTCTGCTTTATTATAATTCGGTAACACAAACCTGTGAAGAAGTTAAGCAAAATGGAATGGCGCTTGGTTTGAATAACGGCATCCTGTTTGAAAATTCACTCGAGGAAGTAATCATAAATGTTAATCAGGATGACATAATACTTTTTTACTCGGATGGTCTGACTGAAACTATGAATGCGAACAGAGTTGAGCTTGGTGTTGAAAGGATCAAACAAATTATTCTTGCCTCTTCACACAAAACATCACAGGAAATCAAAGATGATATTTTAAGTGATGTGTCAAAGTTCAGAGGATATGCCGAAGTTCATGATGACCTTACGATGATACTGCTTAAAGTGAAATAACCCGAACTATTTTTTTTTATACAACACAAATCTCCCGTAAACTTGCTTTATGTAACTGCTTGCATTGAACCCCTTATAATTCTTCTCCAAAAAATCCTTCTCAAGATTTCCTAATATCAATACTTCAGAGAAATCGTACCTATGTTCAGGATCAGTGATATTTCCTGCACCTAATTGTCCGACAACTCCATCAATGTATTCTTTGTATGCCACACTGTCTGAATAAAATGAGGCAAAAAAAGGATGAATATAACTGCTTCTCAAAAATTCATACATGTAATTTTTATGGGATCCTTCGTGATCCATATAAGTTTTAAGCGAATATGCTTCATGAAAATTCTGTACCGGGTCCATTACGAGCAGAAGTGTTTCATCGTCATTCTTTTCAGAAATGGAGTTCAGGAGATTCGAAGTTGCTCTGCATTCATCAGCAAAAGTTGCCAGTGTCGGAATTGTCCTGAACCCATATTGAAAAAGAATGTAAGCAAATACAAGTAACAGATAAGAATATTTTATAACTTCAGGAATATTCTTCTCTGAAAAAATTTGCTTCAGAACAAATACACTCATAAAACTAAAACCCAGCATAAAAGGAAGATAGTAGCGTTCTTCCATTCCTGTTTTAGCGTATAGCGCGAGCTGTGGCACGACCAGAAGAAGCCACCAGATACATAAATAGTAAATTTGCTTTTTGTGGATCTTTGTAATCAGATCTTTTTTGAAAGAAGCTGCCATAAGTATTAAAATCCCGGCTGCACTTAAGCAGAATAAAATATTCAGTATCCCTTCTTTAAAAAAAAACGGGAAAAAATTATTTACCAGAAGTTTAAAATCTACACCCGCGTAGTTCTGATTGTTCACGCCGATTGTCACCGTAATAAACAGGAACAAAAGCATTACATATAATAACGGAATTATAATTACCGTTAAGCTTGTCTTTGCGGATTGAATTACTGTAGTTTTGTTAACATTACTTTTTTGCCAGATGTATAAAAATATGACAGCAGGGATGGTCAATGCAAAGCTTTCCTTGCATAAAGCTGCGAGAAACAGGAATAGAATGAATGTATATGTAAAAGTTGTTTTGTATTTATCCGAGACAATACTTTTCGACATAAAATACAATGTCAGTGAAAGCATGAACATTCCTATATTTTCAGCGTCCAGCAATTGTCCCCATACAATGGCTGATGATCCGGCAAGTGTAAGCAATGAAAAAATTACAGACTGCCATTTATTAAAACCAATGTTAAACGCGAATTTGTAAAATAAATAAAGTGTCAGCACTCCGAGAAGTACCATGTAGACTGTGTGAGATGTAAGGTTAGTTCGGAACATGAAAACAGTTACAGCCAGATGAAGTGAAAAGACTGGTCTGAATCTCGCTCTTCCGTTAATATCATTTTTAACAAGATTGATAAATCCATCATACAGAGAAGTGGAATCAATATCTTCACAAGTCGTGATGATCAGGTTGTCTTCATATATATTGTATCCCTGAGTAAATGTTCCTGCATATCTGAAAAGCGAATACCAGATCAGCATGAACAGCAAAAAAATAAAAACATCACTTTTTAAAAATTTCATCCGGGTAGAAATTATCTAATCAATTGTTTTATAAACAGTCCACTTCTGAGAACCAGGAACGATCAACGCCCTTTTGTTCAATGTTAATTTTTCAACTTTTAATGTTCAATGTGAAAAAAATTGAACATTAAGAATGTATTCATCAATTGAGCAATATTAGTTTTGTTGTTGAGTTTATAGGAATGATACTAACATTTTGTAAATCCGTTAACAATAGGTGAATTACATCATTTACTATTTTATGAATTCGATGAAAGTAGTTTCACGAGCAAAAGACGATGCAAATGATCTGCTCGCTTCTCTGGGATATTACACACTTGATCGATAATTTTCATTTCGGGTTAACGTAATGTTGTCGGTGACCGAAAAGTTTGAAAAAATATAACCTTTCTGAAAAAGTTCGCAAACATTTCGGAATACCACTGGATAAAACTTCCTCCGTTAGCCTCTCCATTCTGACGTTTTACTGACATTTCTTTTAAGTTATATTACTGACATTTCTATTAAGTTATATTACTGACATTTTTAACGAGTTATCACAAATTTAGGATTTGTGTTTATACTATTTTGATAATTCAAATATATTTAACTATTTTTAAACACAATACAATTAATAAATAAATTTAAAAAAAATATTATTCATTAATTTAAAAGTGAACAAATATGAAAAAATCGTTACTAACATTATTTTTCTTATCATTTTTTATCTCCAATGCTTCATCACAGGTTTATCTTGAAGAAAATTTTAATTACACAGCGGGAGATTCCATAGGCGCACATGGCTGGACTGGCTTCAGCAGTTCTTTGAATATTATTAAAGTTTCTACCCCCGGATTATCATATACCGGATACCCGACATCAGGCATTGGTAATGCAGTATTCATTGACAGCACTGGAGAAGATTCTTATCGCAATATGATAAGAAATCTTGACAGTAATAATACTAATTCCGTTTATTTATCTTTTATGGTAAATGTAAGCTCTGCAAAAACTTACGGAGATTATTTTATTGCTTTGCTTCCATCAGGCAGCACATCACATTTTACCGCAAGATTTCATGCAAAGGATAGTCTCGGAAATTTAAGATTCGGTGTAACCAAGACTTCTCAATCAGATTCAACTATTAACAACTACAGCCCGAATAATTATTCATACAATACTACTTATTTAATAATTGTAAAGTATAATATTGTTTCCGGAAGCTCTAATGACAAAATAAGTTTCTTTGTACTAACTTCGGGAATACCTTCTGCAGAACCGGCTCCGACTTTTGGTCCGGTTGCATTTTCTTCTTCTGACGCAGGAAATGCCGGCAGGATTGCATTAAGGCAAGGTTCATCAGGCACAGGCCCTAAAGTAAAGGTTGATGGAATAAGAGTTTCTAAGTCGTGGTATTCGATTGCTAACTCTATGGATACAGTTGAAATAGCAAATGTTTACAAGCTCGGTCGAAACGCCACTCCTTTCGGATACAGGGATACTATAGTAGTTCAATACATACAGTATCAACCTAATCCTAAACCTAAAAAAATAGTTTTTGAATTACATAATGATTCTATCGATGGTACTCTAAAGAATTATGATGAAAAAATATTTGGAACCAATCCGTTAGATACAAATGTAAAATTTATTATTGATGATGCCGGAAAGGAGAAAACGGATTTTGTTGTTGTAAAAGTAATCGGAGAAGATAATACAATAGTTGCGGATGATCAGACAAATAATCAGGATACTACCTGCTATTATGTTAATTACAATACTTTTAATCAGGCGAATCCCTGCATTTCAAGTAATGTTCCTCTGGGATTGGGAAGATCTTCAAATTTACTTTCTTCATTCCGAAACAGAAGTAATTTAACTTATGGTCTTAATCAGGTTGACCATTGTATTTTAAGCAGTACAAACGCTGGCTCAAGACCATACAGAATTATTGTATATGATGATAATGGTTCCGGCAAGCCGGGGAGTCAATTGCACGCATCTCCTATTATGTATCCGCCTAATGGCGCAAACATTCCAACAAGAGTTTTGTATAATCTGAGTATACCTATAAGTATCGCTGCGGGAAAGAAATTTTATATTGGTTACAGGCAGTTGGCGTCGCTGAATTTCAATGCCTGCACGCAAACTGAAACGCCTGTAAGACCGAAAACTTTTTTCTTTTCTTATCCGGATACCAGCAATAACTGGTATGACTTTCGCGATTCATCGTATAACAATATTCTTGACATTGCAGCAGTCGGAAATAGTTATTTAAAGCTTACAGTTTTTCAGGAAGGTTTTTATGATTCCGGTCCAAATTCAAAAGTAGCTGATACAAACAGAGTTTATTTAAGAAATACAAGCAGTCCGTATTCTGTTGTAGATTCTGCAAAATCTTTTGACTCTACAAATGGTATTACAAAATGTTTTTTTTCCAAAGCTATAAATGGCGTTCCTTATTACATTCAGATCAAACACAGAAATTCTATAGAAACCTGGAGTGCGACAGGACAAAGTTTTACTTCGGCAATTTTGAATTATAATTTATCAACGGCTTCATCGCAGGCATTCGGAAGCAATATGGCTCAGGTGGATGCGTCACCGGTGCGCTATGCTATATTCAGCGGGGACGTAAATCAGGACGGCACTATTGATGTTTCGGATATTGTCTATGTATATAATGAAGCAACAAATTTCGTTTCAGGATATGTAGTCTCTGATGTAACGGGAGATAATTTTGTGGATGCCAGTGATTTGGTTATTACATACAATAATGCGGTGAATTTTGTAGCAGTAATTTCACCTTAAATATTTTTACAAAAGTATGAGATTGGAAAACTAATAATTAAAATTACTTTTTACTTAACTACTTTATTAGCTCATCTGATTTCTGCAGCAGCCATTCCCTGCTTGTAAGTTTAGATTCTTTTTCAATTTTTTTTCTGATGAATTCAGGATTTTCTTTACTTGTCTTTGTTGTGATTTTTAGTATTTCAAAATAATAATTTAAAAAATTTCTTAAGCCAACTTTAAGTTGTTTTGATATTTCAGTTGAGTTTGCAAGATAATGTTTGTACGAATCTACAAGTGCAAATGCTGATTCAAAGTATTTAAGTTCATAATACACACGCAATAAAGAATTTTTAACATCTGTTTTAAAAATAAAAAATTCATTTTTAATTTTCGAATAATGTTCAAGGGATTTTTCAAAATTATTTATCTTAAAATACAAATTGCCGTAAGATAAATTTCTCATATTGTCACACAATTCGGACTCAAGGCAGCCCGTATAGTTTTCAATAAAATACTCAGCCCATTTAAATTCTTTGAGCACTAATGCATTCTGAATAATATTTCTGTAAGTCATCACATGCATTGATTCATTTTCAGAAGAAGAGTAAGCATCAGTTTCAAGCATTTTTTTATATACATCCAGACTTTCGTTTCTGAATTTTATATTCCCGTTCTCCCAGGTATCAATACAGTAGCTGACAAGATGATTTAATATTATATATTTCTCATCACGTTCGAATTCTTTTATATTTTTGTAAAATAAATCTCTCATACAATAGTAGTAATCGGGTTCTTCAGGTTCATAATTCATTTTTAACAAATAGAAAT
>JAWXBH010000200.1:0-2608 GCA_034439935.1 bacterium | reverse complement strand
TCTTGTTAGGCATCGCTTAAACAATCTGCAATGCATAAAATAGTTTGCGTAAGTTCAACTGCTATTATTAGTTGATTTATAGCATTAGAAGAAAAAATCACCAAAAACATACATGTGTATTTAGGTACGGTGGCATTGAAAAAGTACGTATTTACTCTAAAATCTTATTTTTCATTTCATTTCATTTCATTTCATTTCATTTCATTTCATTTCATTATCTTACTCAAGAACTATTTTGTTTTTTTCTGTTGAACGGAGAAGTTTAAGTCTGGTTATTTTTACATAATGCTTTAAGCAGAAAACTAAAAATAAAATTTTATGAAAAGTTTAAAAAGTTTAATTGGTTTCGTTTGTGTGTTATCAATGGTTTTGGTTGGATCATTTGCAGCTAAAGCCTCATGCGTCAATTGTGGTACTGGAACGTCAGAATGTACGCGTGTAGTGGTAGGAACCACCACACATATTTTTTATGGTGAGAAGACAGACTGTCAATAAAATTAATCTGCTATTGTAATACTGAAAGTTGGCGGCATGTGATCACCTAATTGTGATTGAGGGTTTTGCATGCCGCTTGTTCTAAGAGTGACATTTAAATAACAGAATGAAAAACCAAATAATTTTATCCATTTATTTATTAATCTTATTAGGTTGCCGAAACAAAGAGATTGATTCGTTAGGTGACTTTGAGCAAAATAGAGAATTGACAGGCAAGCGACTTTCAATAAGCCCTAATAGTTTTGTTTATCCAAATAAAATTATGGAGTTGGATTCTTTTCTAATAGTGGAGGATTCCGATAAGAATAAACATTTTCGAATTGTAGATTTAAGAAATATGAGCGTAAAGCTTGTGGGGACGATGGGAAATGGCCCTGGTGAATTAACATTCCCTACTTCCATACAAAAGATACCCCGATCAAATTCTTTGGGATTGTTTATTAGGCCAAAGTTTATTTTTGCACAGATATCTTTGAATGATTTGATAAATGACCGATTGGATTATTTTGATTCCAATAATAGATTTGACATTAACCATCAAAAATTAATTAAAGTAAATGACTCTGTTTTTGTTGGCATTGGATTATTTAATAAGCGATATGCTTTATCTGATGGAATGCATAAGCTTATAAATACTCAAAATGATTATCCGTTTGCAACTGAATTAAAGTATCAGCCGCTTGAGGTAATTGGAATGGCTTATCAAGGAGATATAGACGTTAAGCCAGATGGCACGAAAATTATTATCAGTTCTGAATACTCGATTAATCTCCAAATATCAAAAATAGATGGGTACACCATAATCCCAGAAAAAACAATTGATTTGACTTTCCCTCAATTTAAAGCTGGTGAAGGAAATGTAATATCCGCAACTATGAGTGAGGATAATATTCGTGGATTCTTAGATGTATCAGTTACAAACAACCTTATTTTTCTTCTATATTCTGGCAAAGCGCAATCCAATTCGGTGGGTAGCGCCATTGTTTATGTCTTTTCGTGGAATGGTGATCCAAAATATAAATTTCTCTTGGATCGTGAAGTGGTTTGCATCGCTGCATCATCTGATGAAAAATACCTCTACGCAGTTGAGTATGGAAAAGAACCTTTTGTTACGGTATTTGACTTAGAGATGGAGTAAATCCCAACTTCAATAGCAAAAAAAGTTTCGGAAATTCAAACATTGGTTCTTGCTTGCTCAATCTAAAAAAAATAAGGTAGCGGTGCTTCATCCTGAATTGTATGAGATGCTTAAGAACTTTACCGAAGAGATAATTCTATTTTAGTTGTTTATCCCTGTTTTTATGATTACTTAGTCCAACCAAAAGAAAAGGCAGCACCACCAAACTAACCATCACCGAGACCACCAACCCTCCAATAGTACCCACCGCCAACGCAAACCAAAATACTTCATTTTGGCCGCCTATTAAAAAAGGCGTAAGCCCCAGGCAAGTAGAGAGTATAGTAAGCATAATAGGTTTTACTTTTGCTGCGGTAACTTTTACTAAGTTTCTATTTGTTTTGTGCTTTAGGTTATTGAATGTACTTACTATAAGTATTGATGAGTTTACGGTTAGCCCGCCAAGCAGCACAAACGCTGCATAGCCACCCTGGTCAAAATAAAAATCGAACCACCCAAAGGCGAGAAACAAACCGATAAAGGAAAGTGGAATAACAAGGATGATATAAAACGGCAGATTCAGGCTTTCAAAAAGAACCGCACAAACTAAATAAATGGCTACCATCAACAAGAGTAGCAGCCCATATTGCCGCTTTGCCTTTGACCACGAGAACGACCAACTTATTTTTTTTACAGTGTACCCTGCAGGCAGGTTGGGTTTATTTTTTAAAAGCACTTCATCTAAATATTTATTACCAAACTCGTAACTGCCATAGTAATCAAAGCCAATTTGGCGAATGTACTGGCGGTCTTCTTTATGGATGGCATTTGTCGTGCGTTCTTTACTAAGGGTGGCATTGTTCTTTAAGCTAAAGCTGATGTCGTGGCTTTTCAAACTACTTTGCAACACATCAAAAACCGAAAAATCAGTACCACCTTGAGGCTTGAGATGCACCGGCATATTTTTTTGATCTAGGGCGAGGTAGAGGGCAGGCG